>NZ_JAYRUC010000022.1:0-90033 GCF_041919235.1 Pandoraea sp. | reverse complement strand
TCCGTTCTATGACGCATCGGGCGCGTTGATCGACTGAGGTCCATGTCGCCGCGCTGCGGTGCCGAATTGCGACAAGGCCCCCGAAATATCGGGGGCCTTGTGCTGTGTGGTGTCGCGTTGGCTTAGAGCAGATGGTCCAGGGCGTCGGGGCCGAAGACTTCACGGTGCAGGCGTTCGGCAGGCACGCCGGCGTCGCGCAGGGCGCGCCATTGCGTCTGCATGAACGGCACGGGGCCGCACAGCAGGTAGTCGGCGTTGGCCGGCAATGCGAGGCGCGAGATGTCCATCCGGCCTGCGAACGAGTAGTCGGTGCCTTCACGCTCGCTACTTTGCGGCGTTTCGAAGAACGTTGCGACGCTCAGATGCGGCAGTTGCGTCGCGGCGAATGCCAGATGGCGACGCAATGCAACGTGCGAGCCATGTCGAGCGGCATGCGCGAAGACAATCTCGCGTCGCGAGCCCTTGGCGGCCAGCGCGGCCACCATCGACATCATCGGCGTAATGCCGACGCCTGCGCTGAGCAGCACGAGCGGGCGTGCAGCGTCGAGCGGGGTTGTGAATTCGCCGTAGGGCGGGCTGACGAGAATGCGGTCGCCGGCTTTCAGATGGGCGTGCAGCCAGTTCGAGACCTGGCCGGCGGGCTTCGTGTCGGCGGCGTCTTCGCGCTTGACGGTAATGCGCCAGTGCGGCGCGTCGGGTGCGTCGGACAGGCTGTATTGACGGCGCTGTTGCAGGCCGTCGGGCAGCGTTACCGACACGCTCACATATTGTCCGGGGGAGAACTCACCCGGCGAGCCCCCCTCGGGCGTGCGCAGGTAATACGACACGATGTGATCGGTTTCACGGTCGACGTCGGCCACGACCAATTCGCGCAGCGTGCCCAGCGGCGCGTGCGTGCGCTCGGACAACCGGGCCTCGGCGGCGATCAGTTCACCGGCGAGCAACCAGTAGGCTTCGTCCCATGCGGCGATGAGTTCGGGCGTGGCGGCGTCGCCCAGCACGTCCTTGATGGCGCCAAGCAGATGGCGCCCGACGATCGGGTAATGCGACGGCGTAATGCCGACTGAGACGTGCTTGTGCACTATGCGCTCGAGCACCGGCCCGAGCGCTGCGGCGTTGTCGATGTTCGCGGCATAGGCGAACACGGCCGAAGCGAGTGATTGCTGCTGCGCGCCGCTGGCCTGGTTCCCCATGTTGAAGAGATTGCGCAACTCGGGATGCGCTTCGAACATGCTTGCGTAGAAATGACGTGTGATCGCGAGACCGTGTTCGCGCAGGACCGGAACGCTCGCATCGATGTAGGGACGGGAAGCTGCGGAAAGCATGGCAAAACTCCTGGGTTTATAAGATGCAAATAAAATGCATCTTTTATGTCGCACGTGTGGGTATTCCATTGGCACCGACAGATCTCGATGTGCGGAGGATTCTCGGTGCGGTATTCGGTCGCCGGTGCCCCAGGGCTCACAACACGACAACAACGTCAGGGACCCGGCGAGGGCATTATAAGATGTAAATTAAATGCATGTTATTGGGGTGCGGCGGAATGTCGCATGAATGCGATCGGCGAGTGGGCGGTGGATTGCCGATAGTTGGCGGCCTTGCGCTGTGCGCTCTTGCGAGTCTCGGTGACGAAAGCGAAGGAGGCGCGCACGAAGCGGATACGGTCGGCGCACAGGAACGAGAGTGGCGTCTGCCCGGATCGATTGGTCTGGGTGGGGTCTCCGCCGTAACGCAATGCCGCCGTGAGCATGTAGACGAAGAGAATGGCGTTTTCAGGGGCGCGCGTCGCGTCCGCAAGGGCGTGCATGAGCGTATTGCCGTCTTGGTCGGGGGCGTTGGCATTCGCGTTCAGCGCGAGCAGTACTTCCGCTGCCCCGCAGTATCCATGCCGGGTCAACCACATCACGGGGGGCGTGCCGTCTGGATGGCGTTGTCCGATGTCGATGCCATCGCGCTCGAAGGACATACCCAACTCAAAGAGCGCAACGTGCGGAAGCAGCGGGTCGTGCCCCTGTTCGCAGAGCCGACGAGCCTCCCCGGCCATCGCAGCGACGAAGGGCGGCACGTCGGCGCTTGGCGCGCACGGCGGCGCGGGGGCGGTTGCGGTACGCGCCGTGTGCGCCGTATGCGCCGTCTGCACTGTAGGCACCGTCGGCAAGATACGCTGCGCGGCTTCCCGTGCGTGCGCAATCATCGATTTACTCAGCCGCAGGTACTGCGAGAGACTCTCGGCGAGTAGCGACGTTGCGGTCGTCCCTTCATGGTTGGGCGCATCGGGATCGCCGCCGAAACGCAATGCGAGGTTGAGTTGGAAGAAGGCGGAGACGGCGTGCTGCCGGAGATGCGTGAGTGCCGCGAGATAGTGCATGAGCGTATTGCCGTTCTGATCTGCGGTTTCGTTGCCTGCGCCGAGCGCGAGCAGAGTCTCCGCCGCTGCGCAATAGCCGTTCAGCGCGAGCAACATGACCGGCGGGGACCCTGTTCGGGACCGCTGCGACAGATTGGCGCCGTGCGCCTGGAGCATGGCGCCGAGCCGGTAAAGCGACGCGTGCGGGAACAGGAGATCGTGGCCTTCCAGGTACATGCGGTGGGCTTGCGCCGCCAGGGCGGTCGCCACCAGCGGCACACCGCCTGCGGTGCGCTGATTGGCGTCGGTGCCGAACGTCAACAATGACGGCAGCCATTCGGGGGCGACCTGACTGCACAGATGCGCGAGCGGGAGGTAGACATTCCCGGGGACGTCGGACGCTGCGACGTCGTTGGTCGTGTCACGGCCGCTGGCGACCAGCACCCTTAGCGCGGCGGCCAGTGAGCCCGATGGTTCGGCGGCGAATGTCTCGTTCAGAATCGAGTCGACAAACACGCTGATGTAGGCCGATGGCGACGCGGCAAACCGGAGCCAAAGCTGCAATCCCTCGTCGCTTAACAGCAACGACGCATCGTCGGGCGTCAAATGATCGCGTCGCGTCCGGTCGAAGAAGATGCCCACGTCGTCGAGTTTCTCGATGGTGCGCTCCTGTGCCGACGTACAGAAGAGCGTGGCCATTGAAAAGGCCATTTGCTCGGGATGCGCTGCGTTGGCGACCAGACAACTGTCGCGCAGTTCGCGACCTGCGGTCGTACCCAGGTTCATCAACGTTTCCCAGACCTGCTTCGGCGAGCATTGCAGGTCTCGTTTGGCGACAAGGAGGCGATCGAGCGTCATGTCGGACACGGACGGCAAAGCATTGGCGGCGGCCGAATCGTTCGGGTTGCGCCCGGACGTGCTGGGCAGTGTCGTGCGCGTTGGAAGCGGGGCGACGGTGTAAGCGGGCGGCGGGGCCAGCGGGGATCGAGGCATCGGTGACGTGGGTGACCTGGTGGCGTGAAGGGAGGAAACGTTGCGCGTGCGGCACGACGTTGCCGGACATAACCGGACATAACCGGGCATAAGCGGACATAAGCGGACATAACCGGGCATGACGATGGCCGCCGCGATTCCGTTGCCGCCGGATGGACGGCCGATTCCGTGCCGCGAAGGCGGTTAGATGAGTGTTCTGATCCGCCGAATGGCTGTATTGCGAACCGTGTCGAGGAACGGGCTGCTGATCTGCTGGGCCATGGGGAGTGGCTCCGGGATCAGCGAACGCGCGGATTGTCCTGCGTTGTTGGTGCGGGTCAGATCGCCGTCGTAGCGCGACGCGACGATGAGGGCGTAATGGGCGAGATGGGCGCAGTCGATCCTTGCCGGTGTGTCGCGCAAGCGAACGACGTGGGCAAGATGGTGCATGAGCGTGTTGCCGTTCCTGTCGAGGGTGTTCGGGTCGGCCCCCGCGGCGAGTAAGGCCTCGGCGGCGCCGCAAAGCCCATGAAGACTGAGCATTGCGGCGGCCGGCACGCCGTCGCGGTTCGGTTGCGCCAGATCGCCGCCGTGTCGCCTGAAGAGTTGCGCAAGTTGGCGTAGCGAGTCATGCGGATCCAGGGGGTCGTGACCGGCGGTATACAGACGCAGCGCCTGGGCGCGCATGGCAACCACCGCCAACGGCATGCCCTGGTCATTCATCTGATTGGGGCAGGCGCCGAGTTGAAGCAGTCTGCGCAACCATTGCGGGGCGATCTGTGCGCACAAATGGGAGAGTGGATTGCGAGGCGCCGTGCCGGTGGGGTTCGAGGGCGAGGCGTCGGTGGCGTCACGGCCGCTCGCAATGAGCACGCGGATGATTTTGTCGATACGCGAGCGGTTTTTCGTGGTGGCTTCGCCGAACACGTCGGAGCCGTCGAATACGCTCAGAAAGCAGGTCGGTGCGGCCGCGTACTGCAACCAAAGTTTGAGGCCTTCGTCGCTGCGCATGAGCGCAGCATCCTCGGCGCGCAGTTGATGCGTGCGCCCCGGCACGAGGAAGATGCCCGCGTCGGCCAATCGATCCAGGGTGCGATCTTGCTCCTGCGTCGTGAGCAGCGTCACCATTTCGAGGAACAGGGGCCCGTTGGGCGATGCGCTTTCGCAGGCGAGCCGTAACTCGCGGCCTGCAAAGGTTTGCGCGTTGACCAGGGTGTTCCAGATTTCATGCTGGCGATAGTTGCGGGACCGCTGCGCGTCGAGCAATTGACTCAATGTCATGGCGGCCAGCGGCGCGATATTGGTGTTGTAGCGGCGGTCGTCCTGATTGAGCCCGATGAGCGGGGGAGAGGTGGGCGAGAGGGGTTCGGGACTGCTGGCGACGGGAGACGGGATGGACGTTGTGCCGGGCATGGTCGTTGGGCGCGTGGCGGTGGGAAAGCCGCATGTTTGCGCAAATGCCGCAGGCCGGTTTTGGCATTCGTGCCGGTGGGCTATCGGTGGCGGACATGACGGTGCGCGCCGGCAGCGAATTACAATGCGGTATTCAACGATTGATCGCCAAGCCTCGCTATGCCGGAGAAAACCTGCCCAGTGCGTGAAACACAACCTCAATTTGCGGAGGTTCAGGACGCTGAGGTCGTGATCGCGGCGACGCGCCACTGGCTCACGCGCGCCGTGATCGGGCTGAACCTTTGCCCATTTGCGAAGGCGGTCCACGTCAAGGGCCAGATTCGTTACGTGGTGAGCGCGGCCCGCGATAGGGAGGGCGTGATGCTCGATCTCGAACGCGAGTTGCAGTGGTTGGCCGATGCCGATCCGCAAGCGGTCGACACGACGCTGCTGATCGTGCCGGGCGCGCTGCGCGATTTTCACGACTACAACGACGCGTTGTTCTTTGCTGAGCGCATGCTCAGGCAGAAGCGTCTCGAGGGTGCATTGCAGATCGCGAGTTTTCACCCGGACTATCAGTTCGAAGGTGCGGGGCCGGACGACGCGGAGAACTACACCAACCGCTCGCCGTATCCGATTCTGCATTTGCTGCGTGAGTCGAGTATCGATCGTGCGGTCGAGGCTTTCCCGGAGGCGGAGGCGATCTTTGAGCGCAACGAAGCGCTCATGCGCCAGATGGGCGTGGCGGGCTATCACGCCTGGATGGCGCAGTCGGCTGACGCTGACGAGGGGAAGCACGATGACGCACCGGGGGGCGCCGACGACATGCACGGACCGGCGCAGGGCTGACGCCGTGTCGTGTCCGATATCCCCCGGGCCAGGGTAAGTCGGCGATGGGGGCAACGACGTTGTTGGGGGTGCGTAGGGGGCATCGGTCGTGGCGCTGGTGAAAATGCCCCCAGAAATGCCGCCAAAAATGCCCCCAGAAGCACCCCCAGTATCGTTGACTGGATCGACGATGCGAGATCTGAGCGGGGGAAAACAAAAAAGCCGCACGACTGACTCGGGCGGCTTTCTTGTTGACTGCTAAGGACTGCGTCTTGCTTGCATGACCAGGGACTGAAGAAGTCGCTGGTGCGGAGAGAAGAACCTAATAACCCGCTGCAAGCCTTATGGCATCAGGCTTCGCCGAATCCGGTTTTGCTGATGCCCCCAGCGATGCCCCCACCCCCTAATGTGCCCTCTGAGGCCGTTCCGATCAGTGTCCTGATGTCCTCAACTCGCCATGCCACAGTACGCGGGCCGAGGTGAACGGGCTTCGGGAATCGTCCTTCCTTTACTCCTCTGAGCCAAACGGACCGGGATACAGGGAATGCGGCCAGAACTTGAGGCAATCGGACGAAACCGACACTCGGCAGTGTGGCGTTGGAGAGAGTAGCTGAATTCGTTGATGCTTGCATCATGTGCTCCTATTGGTTGGGGCGATTGAACTAGTGGGAACGTTTTGCGTCATGTCTCGCGGGTAGCTAGCCACAAACACCCCTGCCAGTCGTCCCAGAACACCTGACAGTCGTCCAACCTCGCGCCCCACGCCTCCGCCGCTTCGAAAGCGGTCACGATGGCCTTTTCGGGTTCGTCGTTAAGGATGTGGGCGATAGGCTGCCGCTCAGGAACCGCGATCCCCTTGCTGGTCCAATAGCGCTTCTCGTTCATCTCGTGTTCGGCAAAGTCTTTCGTGATGTACTTGCTCAGATAGGCGGCCAGCTTGTGGCGCAAGCCCTTTTGACGGAACGGGTTGGAAACTCGGACATAGCCGTTGTCGTCCCCGACGATTGAAATCCAGATCGCGCGCAGCACTCGGTAGTTCTGGCGTCCCTTCACGGCGATGTGCAGATGCCACGCACCGCGCATCTGTCGTTCGGGAACGGCGACATACTGGAAGTCATGGAGCTTCGCCAAACGACGCCGGAGCTTGTCAAAGTCGCGTTTGAGGCGTTCCTTGTCCTCCATGTTCTCCCGGTACGTCAACGTGATCATGCGATCCGCGTGCATGGCCTTGCAGCGAAATCTGACCTGCTGTTTGGCCCGCTTGGCTGCCACGAGCCGGTTGTCTTCCTTCTTCTCGGATTCGCCGCGCTTCGCTTTGGGCATCATGTGAAGCTGCTGTGCCCGCATGTAGCGGTCGAACTGCGTAACGACGATTTCTACCTGACCATCGCCAAAGTCGCGACCACCGACGACGTATTCGCGGCGGAAGGGATAATCACTTACACTTGTCTCAAACATGGCAACTCCTAATTGTCGTGTTGATGTACAGGCCTCGAACCGTTCCAGCGGTCGGGGCCTTTCTTTTTTCGGGGGGAGTGTTCTTGCCTTTACGGGCAGGGCTTGCCGGGTGTTTGTACGTTAAGTGTTACTGATATAAATATAGGGGCGCGCTTCGCGCGCCCCCGCCGTCCTCGACCCTGCGGGCGGCGGGGGCGGCCGACGCGTCGCCCTCTCTGACATCTGCGCCACTTCACGCACAGGACTGACGGCAAAGCGGTCTTCAGTGAGGGGAGGTGCGATGGACGTTGCAGCTTCGGCCGACGTCGGCAGTGCTACCCGCTGCTCGGTCGCGCGAGCCGCGCTGGGCCGCGCGTCATCGGTCCGGACTTCGCGGTGCGGCTCGTGAGCACCTTCGGCTTCGGCATCGGCGCCGACACTCCCGACGCTAGACTCCCTCACGCGCTCCACCTGGAGCATCAGCAGGATTTCCGTGTTCGACGTGGCGTCGCTATGACTGTCCAGAAAGCGCGGCAGGAACGCCAATCCCGTGCGGTTGTCGGTGCTCTTGTTGGTTGTCAGACCGCCCATGAGGATCACGTCACCGTCGTGCAGACTGATTTCAGTGCTGACTTCTCGGGTGTTGAGCGTCGGCGAGTTGTTGACGCCAGTCGTCGTTTTCACGAAGTCACTGATCTGCTGGGTAACTCGCAGATCAATGATTCGGTCCTTGACCGTTGGGGCCAGTTCGAAGATGACACCTGACGAGTGGTATTCGACCGATTGCACCGGCTCACCACCACCGCGCGGATAGCTCACAGACTTGAGGATAGGCACCTTCTGGCCGACCGTGAGACGGCCCCTAGCGCCGGAGCGAATGCGCAGGTTCGGGCTGTTGATGACCTGAAAACGGGTGTCCTTGGCCAAAGCCGAGAAGACCGTGGAGAAGTCGCCCGCTTTCAAGCGGATTGCGTTGCCGAACTTGTCCCCATCTACAGAGACCTCAATACCGAGCCCCTTCGAGAGCAGATCCAGCGCGAGTTGAAAGGCAGAGCCGCGTTCGGAACTATTGACGACTTCGTAAGCGGCCGCACGCACGCTAACTTCGCCCATAGGGGTGTCGAGCTGAGGGAGCAGGTGCTTAAGCACTGCGATCTCAGAAGGCGTACCGTGAAAGAGCAACGTATCGCCGCGCTGGTCGATCAACGATGCCACAGAGCCGTCCGGCACCTGGCCGCCGACGCGAGTTTCCGGCGGCGCGGAAACGGATCGATTGACGGTGAATTGACCACGGAACAGCGGACTGGTGAGACGCGCAAGATATGCGGTGTCCCGATACTGCGGGTGATAGACGAACGTGTCGCGGTTCGGCTCAACGGCAGCATCGACTTCCTGACGCTTGAAAACAAAGTCGACACCTGATCGTGTCTCGACGCAAAAGCCGAGCGAGTCGAGAAATAGCGCGAGGAACGCTTTCAGGTCGCCGCGCTTCGTGTTGTAGCGAAAAGAGACTAGTCGCTGGTCTTGCAGCACTTCCGGTGCAATGACGTACGGTGTCTTGACCGCCTCGCCGTACAGCAGCGTGATGAGTTGCGAGACACTGACAAGCTGGAAGTCGAACGCACCAGCCGTCATTTTTGGTTGTCGAGATCCGCGGGGGACGTTTTGCACCTGCCGCTTTTGCTCAACGTCGAGCATCGGGTGCGACGAGTGATCGAGCGGGGAGTACTCCTCTTGCTCACGGAAACCGGAAAAGTCGATGGGGGCTTGGACAATCTTGGATTCATCTGCGTGAGCACTCAGCGCTGCAACGCTCAACAGCGTGCACAGGGCGAATTTCATTGCACGCCCCCTCTACCTGTCGGGGCGACACCTGTCCAAGACGTTACCCTCTCACCATCGATCGTACCGACGATAGCTATGCCGCTGTTTTGAAACACCGATGGCGACTCGACGCGAAGGCGTCCTGTGCCGTCGGCGACAACAACATATCGACCGTCCCCGACCGTATAGTGCCCGGCCACTCGCCACCCTGCGCTGAAGGCACTTTGCGCTGGCGATGACGTGTTCGCATCGCTGGCGGAAGCACGCATGGCCTCTGCGGACGCATACCCCGGCGTCTGGGCAGGTTTTGCCGCATTGTCGACGCTCGGATGGAAGTACCGCCAGACGATTGTCCCGCCGATGGACCAAGATGCAACCACGGCAATTGCTAAGCCCCACAACCGCTTGTTGCTAAGCAGATTCTGACGCCGGTCGATGGTCTTCTCTTTGCCCTTGCCGCCCGCGTACGATTGATACAAAGGGAAAACGGCCTTGCTATATGTCTTGTTGAAGGTATCAAGCCGATTCAACTTGGTAACTTTGCCACCCTCATACATCTCAACGCGATAACGCGTGTTGAAGCCCAGTTCCTTGAGCTTCTTCGTGACGAAGGTGATTTCCACGACGGCGCGCAACTGGCGGTGCAGATCGCCAATCGACTGGATCATTAAAGCGACATCGCATGCAATGCCAGTGTCCGGATGCACGTAATGACGGTGCATGCGAAAAAAGCGCATATGCTCCGGCGAAAGCTTGCCGCTGGTTGACCAGAAATTCCACGCCTCGTCGATGGTGACAAGGTCGCCGGGCTTCACAATGGACGGAGATTCGGGTTTGGTCTCGTCGGGAAAGAAGCCCTCTCGCGTTACATCGTCATTCGTCACCGGGACAATTTCGCCCAATGCGCCCTCGTCGGCCTTATGAACATCGATGCAGTATTTGCGAATGAGGTCAGGCTGTATGCCGTCGATGTTGGTCACGACACGTCGCCCTGCGATCACAGCCGGCACGATAACGCTACTGACCACCTCATAACTTTTACCGGACCCCATCAGGCCGGTGTATGCATTGATGGCCATGGCGTCACCCGATAATCGGCAAGCGCCGGATGATAAAGCGGGTTGCCGCTGCCCCCACGATGATGGGCATGCCGGACGGAACGGCAAACAAGTCGAGCCAGTACCACATATCACTCGATAAGCCGCCGAATGCATTGTCGAGCGCCCGCGCGTTTGGCAAGACACCGGATCGCTGGAGTACCTCGATAAAGCCTGTAGTGATAAACCATAGCGCGAAGAATGTGCCGAATTTGACCAGCACTGAGCGCAGCAGAAATACCAAGGCGCTGTTAAGCGCAGCAACAAGAATAGCGAATAGCGGCATGGCGACCTCACGCAGACAACACGAGCAACAAGGCAGCGAGAACGAAAGCTGCAAGCATCACGCGATGAATTGCAACCCGCTGTTCTTCTGCGAGTTTGCACATCGAGTCCATTCGGATTTCGCGTTGAAATATCGTGACGCTCGGGCGCGGACAGCTACCGGTATGTGCGGGCACTGTCCATTTTCTAAAATCGGACAGCAACCCGAGAATGGGGGACAAGATCATCTCTGCCGTCGGCGCAGATTCGAGGGGCGGAGCGCCGACGTCGGGCGCTTGTCCGAGATCGATCTCGACTGGGTTTTTGACGTAAACGCCTGGAGTGTTGACGACATTGACGTCTTTCGATTGTCCGTCTTTCGTCTTTTCTCGATCACCGCCACGATCACCGTCACGGCCACCAGTCGTGACGCGACTATCGGGCCACGTTCTGTCCGGCGTTATCGTGACGTGAATTGGCACTACTCGCTCATAAGCGGGCGCGGGACGAGAAAAGACGTCAATCAACTGAGGAAGCGCCCCGCGCCCCTTTCCCTCGACCCATTCCTTCACGTCCTGCGGGGTAATGGGTGACGTCAATCGGTACGGCACGCCGCGATAGTCCTTTTGCTGACTCGCTTTGTGGGCCAGGGCATTCGCGACGTCGGCAACTAACTTGGGATTTACGTCGAGCCGCTTCTCTTCATCGGAGAGGTCCGCATATGCTTCATCCAATGAGCTATAGGTGCGTGCCCGCTCCTGAAGGCCATAGCCGCTCATATCCAACTCGTCTGGACGGATGTGACCGGGCGCTAATCCGTCTGACCAGCCATCCGCTTCCGGAGCCACTTGCCACGCGCAAACCTCTTCCGTGACCTTTCTTGTACATGCAGGCCACTCGATGGCATTCGGTGATTCTTTTACGACATCTGGACATTCCTTCTTTGAAACGTCCACGACCGTCTTCTGCACCTGTTCGCACTTCTCATATTCATACGAACGATAGGCCCATGTCTTTACGGGCACCCCATTAGCGTCGAGTTCATCCGCAATTCGGACGCGCACGTTTCTGGCGGTTATCCCGCCGATGCGGAGTTTTGCCTCCATGAAGATGCGCAAGTACTCCTCAAGCTGCTCACGGCTGCGGGCAATGACAGTCATGTCGCTCCATGAACTCCAGTACCAGTCGACCAAGCGACTCATGGAAGACCACGGCTCTTTGGGAAATTTTGCGCATGGCTCACCGGCCATGCACGATGAGTCGCGGTATACCCTGGCTCCGGCCGCTACCATCGCCTCCCATGGTCCCTCACTGGCGACAACACTAACCGGCGGGTAATGCGGCGGGACATAGGGTTTCAGATGGTCGGGGATCGGTACGTCAACCTTACGTTTGACTTCGATTGCATTGGCGGACGGGGCGGTGACGGTCACGTCCATGTTCTTAAACTTGCCGACCGCGATTTCACCGAGTTGCGCCCCCAATAGCGTTGCTGCAAGCCCAAACCACGTAGGTGCACCGGCTGCGATGTACATCCGTTCAGCTAACGACGTTTCGGCATGTTCGGTGGCAACGCGCTCCATTGCCTTATACGTTGCGTTGAGCCTCTCGTCGTCCGGTGAAATCCCATCTCGTTGCACTGCCTTTTGCGTGACCAATGCAACCGACTGGTTCATGACGAGCGTGGAGTACGCAGCGGCAAGCGGAATGGCGCGGACCTCGTTTGCAATGCTGATCACAAAGGCGAACCCGAGCGCCACGATGAGTAGCTTCTTCATCACATGCTCCTCAAGCCTTGAACGACAGCCCATCCGCAGGCGATGCCCCACGCGAAAAACATCAAATTCCAAAGTTCTTGTGCGGGCATTGGGAGTCCTTGGCGTGGCGGATGGGCTGGCGGATTGCGAAAGACATCGTGTTGCATCGACAACTACGCAACGTTTTTTGGAGCAGGCTCTTGGCACGCAGTGGGACTTCCGTCTGCGTTTCGCTGCGCCTCATACCTTCTGCGCAGCCAGTCCATAACGTCGATCAAGAACTGGCCAATTACCGCCCCAAAGATTCCGCCGATAAATGACAGTGTCGCGGCGTAGGAGATCAGAATTTGCAAGTCCTCAAACATCTTTTGATCCATAGAAAACCTCGATGAATGCGTTTGGTGAGTACGGCCCCTTCGTTCAGAACGTAGTACTAGGTTTGATTGATTTGGCCCTTGCAGTTGCTGCCGGGAAGCGTCCGGATCGCTTCCCACCGTGGCTCGATCAGTTACCGCGAATCAGTCGAATGACGAGACCGATACCCTTCATCGTCACGTACACACCGGCAAACAGCGAACCGACGCCCATCAGTACGGCAATGATGTCCCCGAGGCTGATCGCCTTCGTCAATTGCGAAAAGTCGGACCCGAGCGCTTGAGCATCTTCGGCTCGCGCATACATCGGGGCAGCACTCAGTACGGCGACGCTCACGACTGCGCCCGCGTGCTTCACTTTCTGCAACATGTTTTTGAATTTCATAGTGATTCCTTCACTGGTAAATACCGGAGTGCGTCCGGCGCGCTGGCTTATCCCCGGCGTATGAAGCCGAGAACTGCGCCTACATGGGCACTCACGACATACAGTCCAACGACCATCGTGAAGGCCAATGTCCAGAAGCCCGCCATTTGTTGAATGTCGAGCGGTGTTCCACTTGTGGGGGATGGCGAGGGCGGTGTGGCCGTAACTGCGAATAGCTGGCCGTTCTCGGGCGGGCACAGTTGACGGTCTGTCGGCGTTACCACCGCCGCACTGCGAGCAGGTGTGCAGCTCAGTACGCGAATAGCTTGTTCACTCACTGTCATCCCCCACGATTGATGTTGTTGAGGATCTGCCACGCGAACTTTGAGCAAGCCGGTTGCGGTAACTCGTGCGCTTCATAGGCAAGGTCGAGCGCACCGGCGAGAACCTGTACGGTTTCGTAAAGCAGTGCAGCGGCTTCGAGCATGCGGCCGAAGCGTTCGGTGTCATCCGCGCGAACGCCGCCAATGCGGGCGATACACATGCACGTGCCGTCAGTGGCGGTCACGGTGCGGTTGATAAGGTCAGTGGGGGCTGTCATATCGGGACCTATACGGTTGCGGCTGTCATTGACGCTTGAGCGACTGGCTCATGGCCGAGCGCATGCACGCGGGCAGCAGGTGGCCGTCGTAATCCATGATTCGGGCGACGAGCGCGCGCATGGTTTTGCACACGAACTGAACGCCGTCGGGACGCGTCCAGATGAAGCCCTTACCGGCTTTGATGAGGCGACGCAGAGGCAGCTTGAGGCGCAGTTGACGCCACGGGCGGTAGGCAATCGGGAGAGGGCGAGGCGTACGCCGCTGTTTGATTCGAGCGGGACAGAAGCCGCCGAATAGGTCGAGAGACAGTTGGTGAAGCATCGCAACCCCCAATCCCATCACGGCCGGTCAGCGGTGACGGTGCAAAGAATCTGGCGGGGGGCCGGATAGAACTACAGGTTGTCGTCTTTTAGATAGACGACGTGAGGCTAGGCAAAGCTATGCGGCGGCAGTGGCGGTAGCCTTCGCAGCGGCGGTAGCCTTGGGAGTAGCGGTCGGGCGGGCGTCACTTACGTAGGGGTGCAACGCTACAATGCGCGGGACAAGGTGACAGTCCATCGACTGCGTCATGGCGAACTCTGCGAAGTACTCGCCCTTCGGGGTTTCTTTGGCGAACTCGGGAAGAGTGATTGTGCCAACGATGCGCCGAGGGCCATCGCTCGAGTTTGGCCACAGGATGCATTGCGCAGTACGCATGTCGTAAGGACGGCCGGTTTTGCTGGATATGCCTTCGCGTCGTACAACGTTGATGATAGAGACCCTCTGTTTTTCGATTGGAGAAGTAGGGTTGGCACCATCTCCGAAGGGCTGCAACGCGACAATGCGCGGGACAAGCTGGCCCTCAAATGATCGTCCGAAAGCGAATTCCGCGAGGTATTCGCCTTCGCGCGAATCTTTGAGTACGTCGGGAAGCGTGACCAAGCCGACAACGGAGTCGTCTCCCTCGCTAGTCGTTTGCCAGAGGATGCAATCCGCGATGCGCATGTCGTAAGGACGGCCAGTCTTGCTGGATATGCCTTGACGTCGGGTGACTTCGAGGATGGTGAGCTTTTGTTTGCTGGTCATTCGCCAAACTCCATATGGAAACGGTCGCGTGATTCGGCAGAAAAAGTATGGACAACAAATCAATGTGCCAACGACTAAATGTTAGTCGATGGCGTTGAAATTGGGATTGGGATGAGTCCGAAATGCGAGGGCGAATTAAGGAGTTAGCCGACGTCGAGCTTGACCCGCGTCGGCCTTGGGTCGACATGGAGGCTCGCACAGGAATAAACGGACGACGTTGGCAAAACGTAGTTCGGGGACAGCAGCGAGCAAGCGATGACATGCTCGAAGCGCTCGGAAATGTGTGGCCCCAATACGCTTATTGGCTGATGACCGGGAAGACGGACGAGGCGAACGGCCACACCTCGCCCACACTAGCGCGAATTGCTCGGGACTTGCAGACCATAAGGAAGGCTGGATAAAAGCAGGGAAGGTTTACGACAGGTGGTGGAGAAGCAGGGGGGCGTAGAGCGAACGGCCGGTTATTCAACAAATGTGGGGCGATATCCGATAGCGGAATGCTTGTGTCGCAGGTACCACACGTTGTTACGGCGCAACGGTGAGGTCTGCGAGGAGCTATACAGCCGCAACGACTACTAAGAGGAATGCACAAAATTGGTGCATTCCGAGATCTCCGGTCGTGGGCCTATTTAACAATGACCTTTGTGCGAACCAATTGGCTGATGACATGCCGCTGGAAGGACGTCGTCAAGCTGCTGGTGGGGAAACGCACAACGGATGACGATACCAACTTCTCATGAGGGCGCGGAGGGGCTGTCAGCATCTGAGGATCCAGATCCAAAGAGAGTTGCCTGTCTTTGTTGCTTTGCATTTTCTTCATGTTTTGCATACTCCGCGATGACGTATTTCTCGTGGGTTGGGAAGTCATCCAACGAGACAGCTACTAACGGGGATGCAGTGCGTTTGTCGAACTCTCGCAGTTTTCCATCGCTATCCTTGCGTGTCAACTTGGACTTGAACAAAGGCAGCATGTTTTTCGGGGCAACGCCGGAGTACTGTAAGAACACAACCATTTCAGGTGCCATGTGTTGGTCTTCCGAAACAGCGTCTCGATGTAGATCAAGGGCCAAGCTTTTCGGATATGGCTCGATGTACAAGACGCGTGCAATGCCGCTCGCAACTATATGTCGAGCGCAAGAGTGGCACGGAAACGTGGTCGCATATAGAGTGCCGCCACTGAGTCCTGCTTTGTTCGATCGGGCAACCGAGACAATAGCATCCATTTCTGCGTGGACAGCTCTCGAATATTCGATTAGCTGTTTTACGGCAGTCTGTTTTAGCTCGCTGATAACAGCCGATTTATCCGCAGACTTAGCAAGCAAGCCGCTGTCAGCAAGTCGTTTTGCAATTTCCTCGTACAGAGCCTCTTTTTTTTGATCGTTGTGACAGCATTTCCCTGTCCATTTGTAGCATCGATTGTCTGGCCCCGAAGCATCCTCACCATACAATCCGCCTCCAAATCTCGGAACGTCATTTCTGCCAAGCCCGATAATTTCCCCTGCGGCAGATGTGATCGAGGCACCTACTTGCCGAGACATACATGCTGATTTTGATGCTTCTGCATGCGCAGCATACATAGCGGATTCGTCGGTAGTCGGCGTATGTACCGGATAGCCAAAAAGTATTTCGAGGTACCGCCCCAAAGCCTTCTTAACGTCCTCTTCGGTAGACCTATCATTCCGAACAAAGAAATCTGCCTCGTGGAAAACGTCTTTGACACTTTGACCGTGATCACCAACCTCACTGTAGTCGGTTGAAATTATCAATTCAAGACTTGCCAGATCCAACTTCTGTGCGTGGACCAGCCGTTCCTTTCTCACTGATTCCGGCGCGAAAACACCGAACACCCACAACATGTTTCCGTAGGTTCTCCGTAGTAACTGCAACTCGCTAGGGTTCTTGAGCGAATCGATTATGTGGACTCTTCGCTGACTGATGGCTACGTCTAAGCCCTCTGCTGTTTGTGCTGTACCGACCTGTGCTCGTACTTCAGCAATTTTTTCGATTACTTTCGCCGCAAGATAGCCGGGATCGAATGTCTTTCGTAGTTTGTCCCCCACTTTCTGAAGGTGGCGTACCCGCTCTGACCCTTGAAGATTTGGATCTACCGACTCATCAACCAAATTTGCGTATTCGCCGATGTAATCGCTCATCCTATAGCGTTCGACAGCGTAAGCATATTCCCTTTGGAAGGTATCGGCTAACAGCGTGGCAACGGTGGTGCAGCCTGAGCCCACTGGACCGACAAGGGCGATGACAAGCTCGTCGGTGTATCTCTCCTTTAGCTTCGGAATTGCAAAGCCTATGGTAGATGATTGATTCGAGGCTTGTTGACGTTTATCAAAAGTTGGAATTGGTATTGCTACTTCACTCGACAGAGTTGCCATTCGGAAAATCCCCTAGCGTAAATTTTTTTAATTCTTTCGGTGAATATGAGTTGATATTTCCGTATATCACGGAGTTTCCTTGGTTGCAATGAAAAATCTAACGAATTGGCTGGTCATTATTCGCCGGCGCATGAGCACAGCCTGCACGCAATTTGCAAAGATAGTCTGCCCATAGCTGCATCATTGCCCTACGTTGTGGGACGTGCGATGTGCGGTTGTAGGCGCGGCCGAGAGGGTCACGCACTGTGTGGGCTAATTGAGCTTCGATTGCAACCACGGGGACGTTTAGAATCTCGTCAAGAATAGTTCTCGCGGTCGCGCGAAAGCCGTGCCCCGTCATTGTTTCGTTGTCATATCCGAGCCGTCGCAGGGCTGCGTTCAATGCGTTATCGCTCATCGGGCGTTCTGCGGTGCGTGCGCTCGGGAAGAGATATCTTCCGCTGCCGGTCAAAGCTTGAAGCTCGCGGAGTATTGTGACTGCCTGACTCGGCAGCGGGACGATATGCGCTGCTCCCCGGAGCTTCGCGGACTTTATTCGCTTCATTCGAATGCTTGGCACTTCCCACGTAGCCGAGTCGAGGTTGAATTCAATCCATTCAGCTTGTCGCAACTCGCCGGGGCGCTGGAAGAGGAGGGGAGAAAGCTTGAGCGCGCAGAGCACCGGGAATGTCCCCGTGTAGCCGTCTATAGCTCGAAGAAGGTGGCCAAGCTCGGTGGGGTCTGTAATGGCCGCGAAGTGCGTTGTCTGGATCGGTGCCAGGGCGCCGCGCAGGTCTACCGTTACATCGCGCTTGGCTCGTGCTGTGGCAACCGCGTACCGCATCACTTGACCGATGTTGACTCGAAGACGATGCGCAGTTTCCAGCTTGCCGCGCTTCTCCACGCGCCTTAACGCGTCCAATACCTCCACGGCTTCCAACTCCGCAATCGGACGTCCACCAAGCCATGGAAATGCATACAGCGATAGTCGTCGCAGAACTTTCTGCGCGTAACCGTCAGTCCAGTTCGGCGCATATCTAGCGTGCCACTCGCGAGCTACGGCTTCAAAGCAATTCTCAGAATTCAGGCGAGCGGTGCGTTTCTCCGCCTTCCTCGCTTCACCCGGATCTATGCCGTCAGCAAGTTGCATCCGAGCTTCGTCTCGGGCACGTCGTGCTTCTGCTAGGGAGACATTCGGATACAGACCCAGCGCTAGACGCTTTTCCTTCCCGGCGAATCTATATTTCCATCGCCAGTACTTTGCGCCGCCGGGGGAGACTTCGAGATACATGCCGTTGGCGTCGGCAAGTCGATACGTTTTTTGCGTTGGTTTCGCTGTGCGAGCTTCAGCGTCTGTTAATGCCATGATTACGACTCCATGCCGGTTTGGGGGCATCGGTCGCAGGGGGCTCCGTTATGCCCCCAAAAATGCCCCCAGATTGGTCGAGATTAGGGGGCATTGCATGGTACCTCGCGAGATAACAAAAAACCCGCAAAGCTAATGCTTATGCGGGTTTTTAGGACTTCGTCATACCCAACGATTTAAGTCGCTGGTGCCGGAGAGAGGAATCGAACCCCCGACCTTCTCATTACGAATGAGCTGCTCTACCGACTGAGCTACTCCGGCGCTGCGAAGAAGTGAGATAATAGCAGAATTTCCGCGATTGTCACCACTTTTTTCAGAGATTTTTTGCTGTCTCTGCGTGCGTTACGCGTAAATCCTTGAAACTGCAGAAATCCTGCGCTTCGTGTCTTATCCGGGATTTTTCGACCACGCACGGCATTCGCGGCGACGCTCCCACCCCGCCTTACTTCGCGTTCGCTTCGTGGTGATAGCCGGTCACTCGCTCGACCTCATGCTTCGAGCCGAGGAACACGGCCACGCGCTCGTGCAGCTTCTTCGGTTGAATCTCGAGTATGCGTTGCACGCCGTTCGTTGCTGCGCCGCCCGCCTGCTCCACCAGGAAGCTCATCGGGTTGGCCTCGTACATGATGCGCAGCTTGCCCGGCTTGTCCGGTTCGCGCTTGTCGGCCGGGTACATGAACACACCACCGCGCGTGAGAATGCGATGCACGTCCGCCACCATCGAGGCGATCCAGCGCATGTTGAAATCCTTGCCGCGCACGCCTTCCTTGCCCTCCAGCAGTTCACCGACATAACGCTGCACCGGCGCGTACCAATGGCGCTCGTTCGACATGTTGATAGCGAATTCCTTCGTGTCTTCCGGAATGCGCATGCCTTCCTGCGTGAGCACCCACGAACCCATCTCGCGATCCAACGTGAAGCAATTCACGCCGTGCCCGGTCGTCAGGACCAGCACCGTCTGCGGGCCATACACCGCATAACCTGCCGCGACCTGTTGCGTGCCCGGTTGCAGAAAGTCCTTTTCCGTCGGATCCGTCACGCCTTCCGGGCAACGCAGCACGGAGAAGATCGTACCGATCGACACGTTCACGTCGATGTTCGACGAGCCGTCGAGCGGATCGAACATCAGCAGATATTCGCCCTGCGGATAACGGTTCGGGATATGGAAGACATCTTCCATCTCCTCCGACGCCATTGCCGCAAGATGACCGCCCCATTCGTTCGCCTCAAGCATGATCTCGTTGGAGATCACGTCGAGCTTCTTCTGTACTTCGCCCTGGACGTTCTCGCTGCCGGCGCTGCCCAGCACGCCACCAAGCGCGCCCTTGGACACGGCATGGCTGATGGTCTTGCACGCACGCGCGACGACTTCGATCAGCAGACGCAGCTCCGCAGGAATGTTGTCGAACTCCCGCTGCTGTTCGATGAGATATTGGGTCAGGGTCTTGCGCCGCATGTGGGCCTCCGGAAAAGCAAAATAGCGTGCCGATTCGATATGGACGCAATTTTACTCGTAAAGACGCACTGCCCCCGCGAAAAATCCTTGGGGGCAGCGCAATTTCAGATGTGGCCGACGAACACCTCGGTGTCGTCCGAGATTTGGCAGATCAGTCGAGGCCGTCGAACAATGCGTCGTCGGGACCGACGTGCGAGGGCGAGCGCCAAGCCGCGTCGCGCATGCTGTGCTGCACTTGCTTGTCGACGCCGAGCAGGATCGCGAAAATTGCCATGCGCACCGGAATGCCATTGTCCGTTTGACGGAAGATCGCCAGGCGCGGATCGTGATTCAGATCCGTGGACAGATCGTTGGCGCCGGGGCGGCTGTCGCGCGGCAGCGGGTGCATGATGATCGTGCGGGCGTCGCAATACTGATTGATGAGCGCCTCGTTGATCTGGAAGTCCGGCGTATAACCCTCGATGGCCTCGTCGGCGAAGCGCTCCTTCTGGATGCGAGTGGCGTACACCACGTCGGCACCGGCCAGATCGGCGAGCGAGTTGCTCTGCACGATCACATGGCCGTTCTGCGAGATCTGATCGAGAATGTACCCCGGCATTTCCAGCGACGGCGGCGAGATCAACGTGAACTTCAGGCCGCGATACAGCGCAAGCAACTTGATGAGCGAGTGCACCGTGCGGCCGTAGCGCAGATCGCCGACCATCGCAACGTGGGCGCCGTCGACCAGCTTGCCCAGGCGCGAGAACTCGCGGCCGATGGTGTACAGGTCGAGAATCGCCTGACTGGGGTGTTCGCCCGGACCGTCGCCGCCGTTGATGACGGGAATGTTCGTGGCGCGGGCAAATTCGGCGACCGAGCCCTTTTCCGGGTGACGCACGACGAGCGCGTCGACGTAACCGCTCATCACGCGACTTGTGTCGTAGATCGATTCGCCCTTGGCCATCGACGAGAACGTGAAGCCGGTCGTGTCGCACACCGAGCCGCCAAGGCGGCAGAAGGCCGCGCCGAAGCTCACCCGGGTACGGGTACTCGCTTCGAAGAACAGGTTGCCGAGTACCGCGCCTTCAAGCACGCGCGAGATCTTCTGTCGGCGCGCGATCGGTTGCATGATATCGGCGACGTGAAACAGCGCTTCGAGCGAATCGCGCGAGAACTGATCGACCGAGATCAAATGTGGCTTGCCGTCGAGGCCCATGCGTTCGCGCAGCGGCTTGTGTGCGCTTTGCGTAGATTCTGAGGAGGGCGCCTCGCGACCGAGGATTTCGCCGACGAATTTCTCCACGATGCTCGGCATCGTGCGATATTCGCTCGAGTCCTCCGGCAGCAGCCAAGTGTCGAGGGCGCGCCGACGAACGCCAATGCGCTCGGCGAAGCTGTCGCGGGTCATATTCAGGCGACGCATCGCGTCGCGCAGGAAAGTCTGCTGTGCACTCATGGTCGGGTCGGCAGGGATGTGTACGCGATGCGTATAATAGGCGTCGATTCGTCGTTTGTCCAGCAAAAGACGTGCCCCGCAAGGGGCCGCGCCAGCCGGGCGTTTCCGGCATTTCCGGTGTATTGCCGCAGGGTATGGAAAACCTTCTTCGCAAGCTAGACCTCACCTCTTTGCGCCTGTTCGTGGCCGTCTGCCAGGAGCGAAGCATGGCCCGCGCCGCCGAGCGCGAATTCATTGCACCGTCGGCCATCAGCCGGCGCATTGCCGACATCGAGGCGATCGTCGGGCTCCCCCTCATTGAGCGCCATCAGCGTGGCATCACCGTCACCCCGGTGGGCGAGACGGTACGTCGCTACGCCGAGCGCATTCTCGGCACCATCGAATCGCTCGGCGCGGAGTTGTCGCAGTTCCACGAAGGGGCGCGCGGCAGCGTGCGCATGGCCGCGAATCTGTCGGCCATCGTGCAGTTCCTGCCGGAAGACCTCGCCGCGTTCGGTCGGGTGTTCTCCGCCGTGGACGTCGAACTCGACGAGCAGCACACTAACGAAGTGCTCCAGCGCGTGGCCGAGCGGGCCGTCGACGTGGGCATCTGCAACGCCATCGAGGGCATCGAAGCCTTCACGATGCTGCCATATCGCCGCGATCGGCTCGCGATGATTCTGCCCGTGGGGCATCCGCTGGCGTCGCGCTCTGGCGAAATTCCGTTCTCGGCCTGCGTGGGCGAGACACTCGTGGGGCTGCAAGGCAACAGCGCGCTCACGCAGTTGCTGCATCAGCAGGCGAGCGCTGCGGGTGCGTCGTTGCGCATCAAGATTCGTGTCTCCAGTCTCGACGCCCTATGCCGCATGGCGCATGCGGGCCTGGGCATCGCCATCGCTCCGGAACAGGTCGGTCAGTTGTATGTCGGCAAACTCGACGTGGTCGTGCGGCCCCTGACCGACGAATGGGCGCACCGCCAGCTCTGGCTCGTGTCCCTCGGGCAGGACCGACTGAACGCAGCGGCCGCGACGTTACTGAACTTTCTCGCTCAGAAGGCGTGATTCGGCGCTGCGCGATCTGTCGGCTCGCCGGCGACCCACCGCTCCGCGAAAAAAACCGATCCTCGGGGAGCGGCGGGGCACTGCCGTTGAAAGCGTGCCGCCTTAAGCGCGCGGCACGAGTGAGGCGATGCGTGAAGCGAACGCATGCGGATCGGCCAGCTTCACCACGTCGTCCGGGACGTCGATGATGTGCGAGTGCTGATCGGGTCCGGCGGCGATGCCGGCCACTTGACCGCGTACGCTGCCGTCGCCTTGTTGCGCGGCGACAAGCTCCCCTTGCTTGTTGACGATGACGATCATCTTCATACCACCCCCCCGCCTTGCAGGTTATGCCAGGCACCGCCCGGCCCAAGGTTCGTAATAGTCACGAAGTACGTGGTGTGGCCGTTGTTCTCCTTCTCCTTACGCTGATTGTCAGCGCGATGAACGCCGCCGGAATTCGGTGTCTTGACATCGGCGCTCGCAAATTGCGTGCCGAAATCCTCACCGCCGTTGCGGACATACCACCAATAGGCAGACTGGTTGGGGCTCAGGAATGTCAGAGGCCCCACGTTGTTGAACGCCATGGCATTAACTCCTCTGGAAATGGCGCGCAAAGCTGCGAGTGCGCAAGTTCGCGCGTCGACGTTGAAGCACCGTTATACGCAACGCGAACCGGCTCCCCTCCGTGGTTGATCGGCGGTTGGCGGTCAGCGTTTCGTACGCGCGTCATCGGCATCACGTTGTCCCAGCCGAGGGCGCGTTTGTAATCTAGTTGACCCGACAGGTGCCGATGTGATCTGCGAAGACGCATCACCGCAGGTTGCGGTGTGGCGCAATTTGTAACATCGATATTTCGGAATTTTCCCAAAGATTCCTGGGCGCGCTGGCGTGACGCCTCGTCAGGTTCGACTTGTCCAAAGCGCCCGTCGGTGGCCGCTGACTCGGCGGCTGGGCGATAAGGCAACGCGCCGGGCGGTCATGGCGTTGAGGGATCAAGGGACATTGATATGCGCTCTGGCGGGGTATTACACGGCGTGGTGGGGGGCTGGCGCCCCGTCCGTTCGACGATCGGTCCGACGGACCCGCTCGACCGCCGCCACGCTACCGCGCCCGCATTCTGTCTCGGAAACTGGTTGCGCGACACCGTTTACAACAGTTCGATCTCCGGCAGGGTGAGCAGACTCGTCTCGCGCATGAGCGACACGAACTCGCCGATGTACGGCCGCGCCGTGATCGCCGGCAACGTCGCCGCCCACAGTTCGGCCGTGAGCCCTTGTGGCGTGATCGGACGCGCGCTCACATAGCGTCGCTCAAGATAGCCGGTGACCGCCCAGAGCGGCAGGGCGGCCAGCCCACGGCGGCTGGCGACCAGTTGCAGAATCGCCACCGTCAGCTCGGTGGTCCGGCGCGTCGGCTCGACCCCTGCGGGGCGCAGGACCTGACGCACGATGTCGAGCATGTCGTCGGGGACCGGATAGGTGATGAGCGTCTCGCTGCGGAAGTCCTCCGCGTCGAGATGCGATTTGCCCGCGAGGGGATGGTCGTTCGCCATGAGCGCGATCATCTGGAAGCGGAACAGCGGATGGAAGTCGACCGCCTCACCGTCCTCTCGCTCCGAGAGGATCGCCAGATCGGCGCGATCCTGGTGCAGCAGTCCGATGGGATCGGCGTGAAAGCCCGACACGATATCGAGTTCGACTTCCGGCCAGCGAATGCGGAACGCGTCCATTGCAGGCATCAGCCAATCGAAACATGTGTGGCACTCGACCGCAATGCGCAGCGTGCCCTGCGTGCCTTGCGCCAGTCGCGTGAGGTCGCGTCCCGCGTCGTCGACCGCCGGCACGACCTCCTCGGCCAACGCGAGCAGGCGCTTGCCCGCTGGCGTGAAGACCAGCGGCGACGACTTGCGCACGAACAGCGGCAAGCCATAAAAATCTTCCAGCGCCTTGATCTGATGTGACAGCGCGGACTGCGTCAGGTGCAGCCACAATGCGGCGCGCGACACGCTGCCGGTGTCGCGCAGCGCGAGCAACGTCTGCAAGTGACGAAGTTCGATGGGGGTACGTTGCATGAAAATAATTAATGATAAATGGCAAAAACTTTCGTTTGAATAATACATGTGTGACCGGGATACTGCCAGCCTGAGTGGACATCGTCCGCAGACAAAGACCCCGCAACCACCGCACGCTCCCGGAAGGACACCCGCTCATGGCTCAGGCCCACGTACTTGGATTGCCGCGCATCGGCGCGCAACGTGAACTCAAATTTGCCGTCGAGGCGTTCTGGCGTGGCGAGATGAGCGCCGTAGCGTTGCAGTCGGTCGGACGGCGCATTCGTGCGGCCAACCGGCGTGCGCAGCGCGAGGCGGGGCTCGACTGGATCACCGTCGGAGACTTCCATTGGTACGACCAGGTGCTCTCCACCCTGGCGTTGGTCGGCGCGCTGCCGGCACGCTTCGGCGCGGTGCCGCCCGCGCTCACCGTCGCGGACTACTTCGCCGCCGCGCGGGGCAACGCGCAGCAAGGCGCGATGGAAATGACGAAGTGGTTCGACACGAACTATCACTATCTTGTGCCGGAGTACTCGCCGCAGACGCGCTTCGGCGCGGGCACGCAATGGCTGTTCGACGAGGTGGCCGAAGCGCTGAACGAGGGCGAGAACGTCAAGCCGGTGCTGCTCGGACCGCTCTCGCTGCTGTATCTGGGCAAGGAGAAGGGCGGTCTGGCAGATCGTCTCTCGTTGCTGCCCGAGCTGCTGTCTCAATATGAGCGGGTGCTGGCTCGCCTGAAGGCGCAAGGCGTGACGTGGGTGCAGGTCGACGAACCGATTCTCGCGCTCGACTTGCCCGAGCGGTGGGTGGACGCCTTCGCCCCGGCCTACCGGCGCCTCGCGCCCGTGGCGCCGTCGATGTTGCTTGCCACGTACTTCGGCGATGTCAGCGAGCACGCGGCCATGTTGGCTGCGCTGCCTGTGGCCGGAGTGCATCTCGATGGCGTGCGCGCACCGGACCAGCTCGACGTATTCGCCGCACAGTGGCCGCAGGACAAGGTGCTCAGCGCCGGGGTGGTCGACGGGCGCAACGTCTGGCGCTGCGATCTGACGCGCACACGCGCATTGCTCACGCCGCTTGCCGAGAAACTCGGGGATCGCCTATGGGTGGCGTCGAGCTGCTCGCTGATGCACAGCCCGGTCGATCTGGCGAGCGAGGCGCGACTGGATAGGGAAGTGCGCGCGTGGCTCGCGTTCGCTGTGCAAAAGCTCGGCGAAGTGGCATTGCTGCGCCGCTCGCTCGACGCGGCGGACTTCGCAAGCGCAGACGTCCAGGCTGCCTTCGCGGCCGACGCCGCGGCGCAGGCGGCGCGTCGTACGTCGCCGCGCACGCGCAACAGCGTGGTGCAGAAGCGTCTGGCGGCGCTCACGCCGGCCGACGCGCGCCGTGCGTCCGACTATCCGGTGCGTGCGCGCGCGCAGCGTGCCTGGCTTAAGCTGCCCGTGCTGCCAACGACGACGATCGGTTCGTTTCCCCAGACGGGGGCAATTCGTACGGCGCGTGCCGACTTCAAGCGCCGCGCGCTGTCGCATCTGGATTATCTGGAGACGATGCGCGCGCAGATTCGCCTGGCCATCGACAAGCAGGAGGCCTATGGGCTCGATGTATTCGTGCACGGCGAGGCCGAGCGCAACGATATGGTCGAGTACTTCGGCGAACTGCTCTGGGGCTTCGCGATCACCGAGCACGGCTGGGTGCAGAGCTACGGCTCTCGCTGCGTGAAGCCGCCGGTGATCTATGGCGACGTGTACCTGCCCGAGCCGATGACCGTCACGTGGAGCGCTTACGCGCAGCAACTCACCGACAAACCGGTCAAGGGCATGCTGAGCGGACCGGTGACGATGTTGCAATGGTCGTTCGTGCGCGACGATCAACCGCGCGAACGCACGGCGTTGCAGATCGCGCTGGCGTTGCGCGAGGAAGTGGCGGCGCTGGAGAAGGCAGGCGTGCGCGTGATTCAGATCGACGAGCCTGCGCTGCGCGAGGGGTTGCCGCTGCGCGCGCGCGACTGGCCGTCGTATCTCGAGTGGGCGGTGCGGGCGTTTCGCGTGTGTTCATCCGGGGTGGCCGACGACACGCAGATCCACACGCATATGTGCTATTCGGAGTTCCACGACATTCTGCCGTCTATTGCCGCGCTCGACGCCGACGTGATTTCCATTGAAGCCACGCGCTCCGACATGGAGTTGCTTGGCGCGTTCGAGGCCTTCGCGTACCCGAACGAGATCGGCCCGGGGGTGTACGACATCCACTCGCCACGCGTGCCGTCGCAGGCGGACATGGAGCGCCTGATCGAGGCGGCGCTCGCGCACATTCCGGCGGAGCGCCTGTGGATCAACCCCGATTGCGGTTTGAAGACCCGCGACTGGGCGCAGGTCGATGCGGCATTGGCCCATATGGTCGCTGCCGCCCGTGCTGTGCGGGCGCGTCTGTCGGCGGCGCCCACGCAGGCGCGGGCCGCGTGACGCCGCGTGACACATCGCTTGTGACGCAGCGCATGTGACGCATCGAGGCACAAACGCCAACGCCGCCGATACGGTTGCGCATCGGCGGCGTTGGGGGACTTGCGATGCCTTCGGTGCTGTCGGCGCTGTCGGTGCAGCGCGGCTCAGGCCAGTGCTTTCTCGACGATCTCGCGGACGTCTTTCGACAGTGCCGCGTGCTGCGACACTTCCTGCAACGCTTCGCGCATGCGCTCGCGCAAAGCGGGCATGTACTTGCGCCAGCGGTCCATCACGCGCGCCAGACGTGCTGCAACCTGCGGGTTAAGGGCATCGAGCGCGAGCACCTGTTCGGCCCAGTACCGGTAGCCGGAGCCGTCGGCGGCATGGAACTGTGCGGGATTGCCGCTGCAGAAGCTGAAAATCAATGAACGCGCGCGGTTGGGATTCTTCAGTGTGAAGGCCGGATGGCGCATGAGCTCACGTACGGCGTCGATCACACAGTGGCTGCCGTCGCCGCGTTGCATGGCTTGCAACGCGAACCACTTGTCGATGGCGAGCGGCTCGTGCTCGAAGCGTCGATAGAAGTCCTCCAACGCTTCGGCGGCGTGGTCGTGGCCCTGTGCGTGGCCCTGTTTGTGGCCCTGCGCCGCGCCACCTTCGCGGGCGCCCGTGCGGCAATGCACCAGTGCGGTGAGCGCGGCGAAACGATCCGTCATGTTGTCCGCGGCGTCGTACTGCGTGCGTGCGGTTTGCGCCGTGCCGGCGTCCGACAACTCCATCAGGTAAGACAGCGCGAGGTTCTTGAGCGCGCGCTCGCCTGCGGAAGCCGCGTCCGGCTGGTAGGGCCCCGGCGCGCGATGGTTGTGATAAGCCGCGAGCCACTCGGTGTGCAGCGACGCCGCGAGACGCTGGCGAAGATACTGACGCGCCGCATGGATGGCTGCCGGGTCGATTTCCGTCATCTGCTCGCCAAGGTACGACTCGGACGGCAGCGTGAGCGCCTGCGCGCGGAACGCCGGATCGAGCGCTTCGTCGCGTAGCACCTGGCGGAAGGCTTCGAGCACGTAGCTGTCCACACTCGGCAATTCGCCCATCTGAATCGATTCGACGAGCGCGAGCAACTGACGCGTGGCCAACCGCTGCCCCGCTTCCCAACGATTGAACGGATCGCTGTCGTTGGCCATCAGGAATGCCAGTTCGTCGATGGTGCACTCGTACTCGACGATCACCGGGGCCGAGAAGCCGCGCAGCAGCGACGGCATCGGCGCGTGCGGCACGTCGACGAATGTGAAGCGCTGTCGCTCCTGCGTGAAGTCGAGCACGCGCGTGGTGGGCGCGGGTCCATCGATGGGGTGGCCGGCGTCATCGGCCAGGCGCAGCGCCATGTCACGACCGTCGCGATCGAGCAGGCCGACCGCGAACGGAATATGGAACGGCTGCTTGACGAGCGTGCTGTCCTGCAGCTCGACGCCGACCTTCGGGCAGCGCTGGGTGAGGGTGAGCGTATAGGTGCGCGCGGCTTCGTCATACGCAGCGTCGACCGTCACGCGCGGGGTGCCGGCCTGACTGTACCAGCGGCCGAATTGCGTGAGATCGCGACGATTGGCGTCGGCCATCGCTGCACGGAAGTCGTCGCACGTCACCGCCTGACCGTCGTGACGCTCGAAGTACAGATCCATGCCTCGGCGGAAGCCCTCGCGCCCGAGCAGCGTTTGATACATGCGAACGACTTCGGCGCCCTTCTCGTAGACGGTGACCGTGTAGAAGTTGTTGATCTCGACGTAGCTCTCCGGGCGCACCGGGTGGGCCATCGGACCGGCGTCTTCGGGGAACTGCGCCTGGCGCAGCACGCGCACGTCGTCGATACGCTTGACGGCACGCCCCGACTCGGAACCCATCATGTCGGCAGAGAACTCCTGGTCGCGGAACACGGTCAGGCCTTCCTTCAGGCTCAACTGGAACCAGTCGCGGCAGGTCACGCGATTGCCGGTCCAGTTATGGAAGTACTCGTGCCCCACCACGGCTTCGATGTTGCCGAAGTCGTCGTCGGTCGCGGTGGCGGCATCGGCCAGCACATACTTCGTGTTGAAGATGTTCAGCCCCTTGTTCTCCATCGCCCCCATGTTGAAGTCGCTCACCGCCACGATCATGAAGCGGTCGAGGTCGAGCACGCGGCCAAAGCGCTCCTCGTCCCACCGGATCGAGTTGACGAGCGAATGCATGGCGTGCGCGGTCTTGTCCAGATCCTGCGGCTGGACCCAGACCTGGAGCAGCTTCTCGCGGCCGTCGCCGGCCACAATGCGTTCCTCGCGGCAGACCAGTTGGCCGGCCACCAGCGCAAACAGGTAGCTGGGTTTCTTGAAGGGGTCGTCCCAGATGGCGAAGTGACGCCCGTCGGGCAGGTCGCCCTGGTCGATCAGATTGCCGTTGGCCAGCAGCACCGGATACGCTTCGCGATCGGCGCGCAGCGTGACGGTGTACGTCGCCATCACGTCCGGACGGTCCAGGAAGTACGTAATCTTGCGAAAGCCCTCGGCTTCGCATTGCGTGAAGAAGTTGCCGCCCGAGACATACAGCCCCATGAGCGACGTGTTCTCCTGCGGTCGGCAGCGCGTGACGAGCGCGAGCTCGAACGCGTTGGGCGGTGCTTCGACCGTGAGCGATTCCTCATCGGTGCGGTAGGCGGCCCAAGGCTTGCCGTCGACTTCGAGGCTTACCAGTTGCAGGCCTTGGCCCACCAGTTCGAGATCGCCGCCGGGACCGGCCGGATTGCGGTGCACGCGCATTCGACTGGTGACTGTCGTGACATCGGGGGCAAGGTCGAAGTCGAGTTGGACGGTGTCGATCAGGTACGCCGGGGGCGTATAGTCGGAGCGTTGGATGACACCTGCGAGGTCGGTTCTGAGCATGGACGGTGTTTCGCGGACGGCCAGGAATTCACAAATTGTAACGGAGTGGCGGCGGCTTCGCGTTCAAGCGAGCGATTTGCTGAATTTTGCGTGGGTGCGATCAGTCCAATGACTGGGATGTGCGCGGGGCGCCATCCTATGCTTAAATCGGCGCGAGCGGCGTGCATCGGTGCGCCCGGCCTTTCTCTGGAGCAGTCGATCATGTGGAAACGATGGGCAATGGCGACGTTGGCCGTCGCCAGCGTGTTGCTGGCGGGCTGTGCCAGCACGGTAACGAGTCAGGTGACCGCGTTCGGCGATTCACCGGGCTTCGAAGGTCCACGGACTTACGCGCTCACGCGCACACCGGAACAGCAGAACAATCTGGAGCACGCGACTTACGAGCGTTGGTTGCGCACGCGTCTGGCGGGAGACGGCTTCAATGAGCAGAGTCCGTCGAGCGCGCACTACCTGATCGGGATGACCTACCGCATCACCCAGCAGGTGATGCGCGTGGCCGAACCGGCCTACGATCCGATGTTCGCCCCCGGTCCGTGGGGGCCGTGGGGGCGTCCGTGGGGCTGGTACGGCTATCCGTACGGTGCGCCGCCCGCGTACATCGAGCGCGATTATCCGTATGGGCTCGCCGAGTTGCAGTTGCGCTTCACGGACCGCGCGAGCGGCAAGGAGGTGTACCGCGTGCAGGCCAATACCAGTGACGCGGGCACGTCGCTCGCCTCGGCCATGCCGTACCTGATCGACGCGGCGCTCAGGCAGTTGCCGTTCCCGAGCGGGCGCACGGTCAATGTTCAGCAGAAGGTCGGGCAATAAGGCATACAGGCATACGGCAGACAGCCACCTTATGCCGAAGTAATGCCGCAGTAGTGCCCGGAGTAATGGCGGCGTAATGCAGGCGTAATGCAGGAGTAGCGCAGGAGAAATACAAGAGTAGCGCCGGAGTAGCGCCGGGCGTTGTTTGAACGCGCGCGTCACTCCGGCGTTTGGCGTTTACTGCATCAACGTGACGATGGCGAGTACTGCGAAGATCACGGCGGCGACGGCGTGCACAGCCCGGGTCGGCAGGCGGCCGGCGAATTTGTGGCCCAGGAACACGGCCGGCACGTTGGCCAGCATCATGCCGAGCGTGGTGCCGGCCACAACGCCGAAGAAGTCCTGATAGCGCGCCGCGAGCATGACCGTGGCGATCTGCGTCTTGTCGCCCATCTCCGCGATGAAGAACGTGAAGACGGTCGTCGCGAACACGCCGAACTTGCGTCGTGTGGTGGACTCTTCCTCGTCGAGCTTGTCGGGAATGAGGATCCAGATTGCCATGCCGAGGAACGATGCGACGATGGCCCACTTCATGACAGCCGGGCTGATCGCCGTGGACAGCCATTCGCCGACAGCGCCGGCAAAGCCGTGATTGACGAGAGTCGCGACGAGAATGCCGAGAATGATCGGCACGGGCTTCTTGAAGCGCGCGGCGAGGACGAGGGACAGCAGTTGGGTTTTATCGCCGATTTCGGCGAGCGCGACCACACCGGTCGAGACGAGGAATGGGGACACCTGTTATATCTCCGCCGGGCCGTGAATTTTGCGAGCCAATGACAATGCGTCCCGGCCCGGGTGGCGGAAGCATCGTCATCGGTCTCGCCAGGCCCGAGGGCTGCGCACGCCATAGCCGGAATCGGCCAAGTCTGTTGACGTACGCCCCTGCCGAAGACTACCGTCTACGACAGGGCGGCTACTCCCCAATGAATCGGAGCGGATTATAGCATCCGCGGTGTGACAGGCAAGCGTGGCGCAAGGAAAAAAGGGCAGCCCAGCGGCTGCCCAAGGAGATCCCCGGCCGCATGCCCCTTGCGCGCGGCCGGTGACCGCGAGGGAATGCGCGTCGAGCCGAGGCGACGGCGCGCGTTCTCTCGCGTAACACGAGGCGTCAGTGGGTTGCGCGACGATGTACCGGCTTGCCGGCGGCGTAGGTGGTCGCGATGGCACGGTCGTCGCCGAGCATGGCGAAGGCGAACAGCAGTTCTTCGAGCGATTCGGCCAGTGCCGTGCGACGTGCGAGCAGCGGCGTGGCCTTCGGGTCGAGCACCACGAAATCGGCCTCTGCACCTACGGCGAGCGTGCCGATGGTGCCGTGCAGATCCAGCGCGTGCGCGGCGCCCTCGGTAGCCAGATAGAACATGCGTTCGGCCGAGAGGTGATAGCCCGACAGGCGCGCCACCTTGTGCGCTTCGTTCATCGTCTGGAGCATCGAGAAGGTCGATCCGCCGCCCACGTCGGTCGCGAGCGTCACGGGCATGCGGCTCGCCTCGGCGGCCGCGAAGTCGAACAGGCCGCTGCCCAGGAACTGGTTCGATGTTGGGCAATGCGCGGCGACGGTGCCCGTCTCGAACATGCGGCGACGGTCATGCTCGTCGAGCCAGATGCAATGGCCGTATACGGCTCGCTTGCGCAGCAGCTTGTAGTGGTCGTACACGTCGAGATAGCTGCGGTGGCCAGGGAAGAGCGAGCGCACCCATTCGACTTCGTCGGTATTCTCGGCCACATGGCTTTGAATGAAGACGTCTTGATACTGCCCGGCAAGTTCGCCGCACACGCCCAACTGGGCTTCGGTCGACGTCGGTGCGAAGCGCGGCGTGAGCGCATAGAGCTGGCGACCCTTGTTGTGCCAGCGCTGAATCAGTGCCTCGCTGTCGCGTGCGCCGCTCTCGGCCGTGTCGCGCAGGAACGTCGGGCAGTTGCGATCCATCATCACCTTGCCGGCGATCATGCGCAGGTTGCGCGCATCGCTGGCCTTGAAAAACGCGTCGGCCGAGCCGGGATGCACCGTGCAGTACACCATGGCGCTCGTGGTGCCGCCGCGCAGCAACTCGTCGAGGAAGAACTCGGCGACGTCGGCGGCATACGCCGGATTCTCGAAGCGGCGCTCGGTCGGAAAGGTGTACTTCTCGAGCCAGGGGAGCAGCCCCGGCGCGGGCGACGCGATCATATCCGTCTGCGGATAGTGGATGTGTGTGTCGATGAAGCCGGGCGTGACGATCTTGTCGCGCAGATCCTCGATAGCGGTGCCTTGCGGCAGTGTCGGGACCACCTTCGCGTAGTCTCCGACGGCGGTGATGCGGCCGTTCTCGAACGCGACGACACCGTCGGTATGGTGCACGGTGCCGGGCGTGCCGTCGAGCGAGGCACGCGCGGGGTCGTGCGTGAAGTAGACCAGTTGCGCGCGCACGGCGCGCAGGGCTTCGGTTGTCGTGGACATGTACAGGGCCTTCTGTTGTTACATTTGCGTGAGCAGCAGCACTGCCAGCGCGGCGACGATCCACATCGCCGGCTTGATCTCCTTCACACGCCCGGTGAACAGCTTGAGCACGACGAACGCGAGGAAACTGTAAGCGATGCCGTCCGTGATCGAATACGAAATCGGAATCATCACAACTGCGATGAAGCTCGGGATCGCCTCATCCATGCGGTGCCATTCGATGCGCGCCACCGATTCCATCATGAACACGCCGACGAGAATCAGGGCCGGCGCGGTTGCGATGGCGGGCACCAGCGAGAGCATCGGCGACACGAACAGGAACGGCAGGAACAGCAGGGCGCATACGACGGCAGTCAGCCCGGTGCGTCCCCCTTGCGCAATGCCGGCCGCCGATTCGATGTAGGCGTTCGCCGGGCTCGTGCCGAGTGGGCCGGAGATCAGCACCGAGAACGAATCGACGATCATGGCCTGGCGCATATTGCGGGGATTGCCGTCGCGGTCCTTCATGTTACCGGCTTCGGCAATGCTCATGAAGGTCGAGAGCGTATCAAAGAATGCCGTGAAGAGCATCACGAAGATGAACGGCAGGTACGCGACCTTCAGCGCGCCCAGCAGGTCGAGCTGGCCGATGCCCGAAAAGTCGGGCGCCGCGAAGAAACCCTGGAAGTTCACCAGCGTGGCCGTGGCGAGTTCCTTGGGGAAGTACGCGCTGCCGTTGCCCCACAGTCGGCCAATGGGAATGGCCATGAGCGTGGTGGCGACGATGCCGATCATCAGCGCACCGTTCACGCGCCGCGCGACGAGCACGGTCGTGAGCGCCAGCCCGATGAGGAAGGTGACGGTCGGTGGCGACAAGTGGGCCAGACGCACGACCGTGACCGGGTCGCTCACCACGAGCTTGGCATTGACGAGCCCGATCACGGTGATGAACAGGCCGATGCCACACGAGATCGCGTAGCGCAGATTCGCCGGAATCGCCTCGACGACGAAGCGTCGCACATTGAGCGCGGCGAGCAGTGCGAAGAGAATGCCCGACCAGAACACGCAGCCGAGCGCCGTCTGCCACGGCATGCCGACGCCATGCACCATCGTGAATGCGAACAGCGCGTTGAGTCCCATGCCCGGTGCGACCAGCACCGGATTGCGCGCGTAGAGTCCCATCGCACAACTGCCGAAGAAGCTGATGAGCACGGTGGCGGTGAGCGCCGCAGGGAACGCCATGCCGGTTTTCGACAGAATGGCCGGGTTGACGACGATGATGTACATCGCCGCGAGAAATGTCGTGATGCCCGCGATGACTTCCGTGCGGAACGTCGATCCGAGCGCTGTGATACCGAAATATCGGTCGAGCGTCGAGACAGGTTGCGCGCCCGCCACGCGCGTGTTGTCGAGAATCGCGTCGGGCGCGGCACGACCCGCCGGGGGGCTGAGCGATGAGTCCATGGGGTGTTGTCTCCGATGTTCTAAGGTGTTGTGTGTGCTCGACGTTGCAGGTGTGGGGGCACCGCGTGACGCCTATCTGGGCACGCTCAAAAAATAGCATCGGGTCCGGAGGAAAATATTCCTCAAGTGGAATGTTCCTCATCATCGCGAGCTAATGTGGCGAAGTGCCGGGCGAGGCACCCTGGCTTGCGCGGACACAAAAAAACGCCCGAAAGATGTTCGGGCGTTTCAGCGAGAAGGCGGGGCGGCAGGCGGACCGAGCGCTAACTCGCCTGCGCAGCACGGAAGCGTTCAAGTTCGCCCACCAGACGGCGCTTTTCGCTATCGTCGATGAACGAGGCCTCGAAGCTGTTCCTTGCCATCGTGTAAGCGTCCTCGAGCGTCATGTCGAGCGCATCGAACGTCGCCAGGAAGTTGTCGTTCAGATAGCCGCCGAAGTAGGCGGGATCGTCCGAGTTGATCGTCACCGCCAATCCGCGCTTGAGCAGCGCGTGCAGCGTGTGTTTCCCCATGTCGTCGAACACTTTGAGGCGCACGTTCGACAGCGGGCATACCGTCAACGCGATCTTCTCGCGGGCCAGGCGCTCGAGCAGCGCGTCGTCTTCGATGGCGCGTACGCCATGATCCACGCGCTCGACGTGCAGCGTGTCGAGCGCCTCGTGGATATACGCGGGCGGTCCTTCTTCCCCGGCATGCGCCACGATGTGCAGACCCAGCGCGCGGCAACGCTCGAACACGCGGGCGAATTTGGCGGGCGGGTTTCCCTGCTCGGACGAATCGAGTCCCACGCCGACTAGCCGGTGTCCGAGGGTGTTGAAATACGGTAGCGCCGTTTCCAGCGTTTGCAGGGCGTCTTCTTCGGACAAATGACGCAGGAAGCAAAGAATCATCCGGCTTGTGATGCCGTGCTGCGCCTGCGCTTCGGCCAGCGCGCGTTCGATGCCGCCCACGACCGTCGCCATCGAAACGCCGCGCGCCGTGTGCGTCTGCGGATCGAAAAAGATCTCCGTGTGACGGATGTTATCGATGAGCGCACGCGCCAGATAGGCCCGCGTCATGTCGTAGAAATCTGCTTCGGTGAGCAAGACGCTCGCGCCGGCGTAGTAGATGTCCAGGAACGACTGCAGATCGGTGAAGGCGTAGGCGGCGCGCAGCGCTTGCACGCTCGGATACGGCAGCGTGACGCCGTTTCGCTCGGCGAGCCGGAAGATCAGTTCGGGCTCCAGCGTGCCCTCGATATGCAGATGCAGCTCCGCCTTGGGCATGGCGCAAAGGGTCTTGGCGAGTTCTGGCGTGAGTGGCATGGAGAGTTCGAGTTGAGGGGGATGGGCGGGATTCTACCGTCGTCGGCGAACGCCGGTCACGCACTCGCCCGGCCGGCTTCAGAGGGTGACGCCGGTATCGTGCGACGGTGCAGGGGTGTTTGGGCGCATCTGCTGCTCGCGTACACGCAACAGTTGTGCGGCGACAGCAATCGCGATGGTCGCCGGTGCTTTGCCGGTAATGCCGGCCACGCCGATGGGGCAGATCATTTGCTCGAAGCGCTCGGGCGGCACCCCGCGATCGCGCAGACGATGCTCGAACTGACGGCGCTTGGTCATCGAGCCGATTAAGCCGAAGTAGGCAAAGTCGTCGCGTTTGAAAATCGCCTCGCATAAACGCTGATCCAGCGCGTGGTTATGCGTCATGACGAGAAAATACGCTCCCGGCGGCGCTTCGGTGACAACGGCCTCCGGTGTGTCCGTCGATTCCACGACGGTGTTCGCCGGCACCGTCTCGGGGAATGTTTCGTGACGTTCGTCGGCCCAGGTCACGCGGCACGGCAGCGTGGCCAGCACCTGCACGATGGCCTGTCCGACGTGTCCCGCGCCGAACAGCACGATATGAAAGTCGCTGGGTGCCAGACGCTCGCTCAACCAGAACCAGCCGTCGCTGCCTTGCCAGAACGAGCAGGCGGCATCGTCGGCGTCGCGGGTCAGCGTGTGGGGGTGCGCCAGCGGTTCGTTCGCGTCGAGCGCCGTCAGTACGACGGGGCCGCCTTGCTGCTGGCTCGCTGCGGCATCGTCCCCCGGCGCCCCGAAGGCCACGCTGCGCAGACTGGCCTCGCCGGCCGCGAGCCGCTTGTGCAGCGCGCTGACCCAGGCCAGATCGGCCAGCGTGAGGACTTCGAACGCGAGGGTGACGGCACCGCCGCAGCATTGTCCGAGGCTCGGGCCGAGGGCGAAGCGCTCGACGTGCCGCGCGCCTTGCTGCGCGTACCGGCGCAGCAACTGGCGCGCGACGTCCATTGCGCGCCATTCGAGATGGCCGCCGCCGATGGTTTCCCACACGTGCTCGCGCGTCACCAGCAGATGCGTGCCTGCTTCGCGCGGCGCAGAGCCTTCCACGCGCGCAATCGTCACCAGTACCGCCGCCTCGCCGCGGGCGAGCAGCTTGTGCGCGGCGTCGACCCAGCGATGCATCAGGCGGCGCTGCGCGTGCGCAGCTCGGTGATCGCCATGAGCAGCGCTTCCGACGTGGCCGGCGCATTGAGTACCGGCTCGTCGCGATAGTCGTTCACGCTCGCCACCGCATCGCGCAGCGCGTTGAATACCGAGAACGGCAGCAGCAGCGGCGGCTCGCCGACAGCTTTGGAGCGATGGATGGCGTCGGCGACGTTCGTGTTCTCGAACAGCGCCACGCGGAAGTCCGTCGGACAATCGCTGATGCCGGGGATCTTGTAGGTGGACGGTGCGTGCGTCATGAGCTTGCCCTCCTTGTTCCACCACAGTTCTTCCGTCGTCAGCCAGCCCATGCCCTGAATGAACGCGCCCTCGACCTGCCCGATGTCGAGCGCCGGGTTGATCGACTTGCCGGCGTCGTGCAACACGTCGGCCCGCAGCAGACGCCATTCGCCCGTGAGCGTGTCGAGCACCACCTCGGAGACGGCCGCCCCGTAGGCAAAGTAGAAGAACGGGTGGCCGGTCATGGACGCGGCATCCCACGACAGGCCCGGCGTGGCGTAGAAGCCGTCGGACCATAGCTGTACGCGCGCCCAGTAGGCCGCTTCCACCAGATCGGGGAAGGGGATGGTGTGACCGTTCACGCTGACGACGTCGTTGGCAAAGCACACATCGTCGGCCGATCCGCCGTACGTCTGCGCTGCAAATGCGGCAAGACGCTGGCGAATCTGCCACGCGGCGTTCTGCGCGGCCTTGCCGTTGAGGTCGGCGCCCGTCGAGGCGGCGGTGGCCGACGTATTCGCCACCTTGCTGGTGTCGGTCGCGGTGACACGCACATGCGAGAGGTCGACCCCCAGCTCGTGCGCCACCACCTGTGCGACCTTCGTGTTCAGGCCCTGGCCCATCTCGGTGCCGCCGTGATTGACCAGCATCGAGCCGTCTCGATAGATGTGCACCAGCGCCCCGGCTTGATTGAAAGCCTGCACGTTGAACGAGATCCCGAACTTGAGCGGCGTGAGCGCGAGTCCCTTGCGCAGCACCGGACTCGTGCGATTGAACGCGCGCACGGCGTCGCGCCGCGCGCGGTACTCGCTGGTTTGCTCCAGTTGCGCCACGAGCTCGTGAATGACGTTGTCCTTGACGACCTGTCCGTACGGTGTGGTGTTGCGCTCGGTCTTGCCGTAGAAGTTCACGCGGCGAACGTCGAGCGCGTCTTTGCCCAGACGCCGTGCGATGGCGTCCTGCACCACCTCCATGATGAGCGCGCCCTGCGGGCCGCCAAAGCCGCGAAACGCCGTATTCGATTGCGTGTTGGTCTTGCCGCACAGCGCTCGCAGATCGGCATCGGGCACGAAATAGGCATTGTCGAAGTGGCAGATGGCGCGCGTGGCGACCGGTCCCGACAGATCGGCAGAGAAGCCCGCGCGCAGCGTCATGTCGACCTTCGCGCCCGTGATGCGGCCGTCGTCGTCGAAGCCGACGTCGTACTCGAAGTAGAAGCCGTGGCGCTTGCCGGTCATCATGAAGTCGTCGTCGCGATCGAGTCGCAGCTTCACCGGGCGCTTCAGACGCGTGGCGCAGAGCGCGGCGACACAGGCAAACAGGCCCGATTGCGATTCCTTGCCGCCGAAGCCGCCGCCCATGCGACGGCATTCGACTTGCACCTGATGGCTGTGCCAGCCGAGGGCATGCGAGACGAGCGCCTGCATTTCGGTCGGGTGCTGCGTCGAGCAATAGACATGGATGCCGTCGTTTTCCTTCGGAATGGCATACGAAATCTGCCCTTCGAGATAGAACTGCTCCTGCCCGTTGCATTCGAAGGTGCCGCTCAGCCGGTGCGGTGCGGCTTGCAGTGCGGCGTCGGCGTCGCCCCGGCGCAGGTGATAGGGCGGCAACACGCCGGCACCGGCTGCCTTGGCAGCCTGCGGTGTGAGGAGGGCGGGCAGGTCTTCGTATTCGCCCTTGGCCAGACGCGCTGCGCGGCGGGCAGCGTCGTGCGATTGCGCCACCACGGCGAACATCGGCTGACCGATGTACTGGACGATGCCGTCCGCGAGAATCGGGTCGTCGTGAATGACGGGGCCACAGTCGTTCACGCCGGGGATGTCGGCGGCGGTGAGCACTGCGACCACACCGGGCGCGCGGCGCACGGCGTCGAGGTCGAGCGAGAGCACGCGGGCGTGCGCCCTGGGCGACGCGCCGAGCGCGCAATGCAGCGTGCCTTGCACCTCGGGGATGTCGTCGGTGTAGGTGGCTTCGCCGGCCACGTGGAGTTCGGCGGACTCGTGCGCGCGCGAGCGGCCCACCTGTGCGCCGGCCGCTGCGTTGGCACCGGATTGCGTCATGAAGCCTTCGACTTGCGTGTTCATGGGCACCCTCCGGTTAGCTGTGGGCGAACGCGTTGACTTCGTGCGCCGCAAGCGGCGCATCGATGCGCGTTTCCAGGAAAAAACGATACAGCAGATTTTGCGCCCCGGCCAGCCGGTAGGCGCTGGTCGCACGCATGTCGGAGAGCGGCTGGAAATCGGCAGGCAGTGCCGCCATCGCGGCGCGCACCGTCGCTTCGGTCCACGGCTGGCCGGTCAATGCGGCTTCGATGGCGCTGCCACGCTTGGGCGTGGCGGCCATGCCGCCAAAGGCCACGCGCGCCGAGCGCACGGTCTCGCCGTCGAGTTCGACCGCGAAGGCGGCGCACACTGCCGAGATGTCCTGATCGAAGCGTTTGGCCAGCTTGTAGGTGCGAAAGCGTTGCGCCGCACTCGGCAGCGGCACGCGGATGCCCTGCACGAACTCGCCCGCTTCGAGTGCGTTTTTCTGATAGGCCAGATAGAAGTCTTCGAGCGGCATCTCGCGCACCGCCCCTTCGCGATGCAGCACGATGCGCGTTCCGAGCACGATCAATCCAGGCATCGAGTCGCCGATGGGCGAGCCGTTCGCCACGTTGCCGCCCAGTGTCCCGGCGTTGCGGATCGGGAACGAGGCGAAGCGCTGCCGCATCTCGGCCAGCGCCGGATAGTGCGCGACGAGGGCATCGAACGCATCGTTGAGCAGCGCGCCCGCACCGATATAGAGGCCGCTCGGCCCTTCGGAAATCTCGCGCAGTTCCGCGACCTGTCCGATATAGATCAGATGCTTGAGCTCGCGGAATTGCTTGGTGACCCATAGGCCGACGTCGGTGCTGCCGGCCAGAATGCGCGCGTCCGGGTGAGCCGCGCGCAGGCGGCCCAGTGCGGCCAGCGTGCGCGGCGCATGGAACACGCTGCCGTCGTGCGCATACGAGAACGTGTCGCCACGCTGCAACGCCTGGAGTTGCTTTGCGAGCGCCGGGCGGTCGAAGTCGCGGCGCGGCAGGTCGAACATCGCCTGGGCGGCGTCGACGATCGGACGATAGCCGGTGCAACGGCACAGATTGCCGGAGAGCACGTCGTCGATTTCGCGCCGGGTTGGGCAGCCGGCGTGCGCCGGGCGGTTCACATACATGGCCCACAGCGACATCACGAAGCCCGGCGTGCAGAAGCCGCACTGCGAGGCGTGACAGTCCACGAGCGCTTGTTGCACCGGGTGCAGCGCGCCATCGGGGGCACGCAGGTCTTCGACCGTGAAGAGCGCGCGGCCGTCGAGCGTGGGCAGGAACTGGATACAGGCGTTGACGGCACGCAGCGCCACGTTGCCATCGTCGGCCAGTTCGCCGATCACGACCGTGCAGGCACCGCAATCGCCTTCGGCACACCCTTCCTTGGTGCCGGTGCAATGCAGGTCTTCGCGCGTGTACTGAAGCACGGTGCGGGTCGTGGCCTCGCCAGTGACCTCGTGCACCTTGCCGCGGTAAAAAAAGCGGATGGCTTGTGTCTCCATGGTTCTCAGTGTAGTGCAGTGGGATTGCAGACGCGCCAGGACATGGCCGGCGTGAGGATGAACCGAAGATAGCACTGGCGGCGGAGGTAAATATTTCGCGGCCATGATGATGCCTATTCGATCGCCCCGATGAGGCGGCATTGTCATAAACTATGGCTCAACCCAAGCTGCCCAGAGCGTCCTCGTCCATGCAAAGACCCCGCGAACAGATCGACGCCTACCTGCTGCGGGTGCTGCATACGCTGCTGACCGAGCAAAGCGTCTCGCGCGCCGCGCTCAAGCTTGGCCAGTCGCAGCCGGCCATCAGCAACTCGCTGCGCCGCCTGCGCGAGATCACCGGCGACGCCATTCTGGTGCGTGGCAAGAGCGGCATGGTGGCGACCGAGCGCGGCCGGGAACTGCTGGGCTACGCGACCGACGCGCTCGCCGCCATCGAGCGCATTACCCATCCCGCCACGGAATTCGCGCCGCAGACCACCACGCGGGCGTTCCGTCTCGGCGCGCCCGATTATCTGGACGCCGTTTTCCTCCCCAACATCGCCGAAGTGCTGCGCCGTGACGCGCCGTCGGCCCGGTTGCACGTACAGCCGATCAACACGGGCTTCGACTACGCCGGCGCGCTGGAGAACGGAGCGCTCGACGTCGTGATCGGCAACTGGCTGGAGCCGCCACCGCAACTGCACATGTCGCGTCTGTTCGACGACGAGGTGGTTTGCATGCTCGGCGCGCAGCATCCCCTCGCGAACAAGGGCATTTCGCTTAAGCATTATCTGGAATTGCCGCATCTGGCGCCTACCCCGTACGTGGCCGAGCGGCATAGCTTCATCGACGGGTGTCTGGCCGAACAGGGCCTGCGCCGCAATATTCAGATGACGATGCCGTACTTCGGACTCGTGCCGTATGTGCTGATGCGCACCGATCTGGTGTTTACGACGGGACGCCAGTTCGCACAGCACTATGCCCGCTATCTGCCGATTCGCGTGCTGCCGTCGCCGTTCGCCTTCCCGCCGATGCGGTTCTACCAGCTATGGCACGAGCGTACGCATGCGGCGCCGGAGGTGACGTGGCTGCGTCGGCGAGTGGCGGAGGTGGCGACGGAGCTCGATGCCGCGAACGGCGGCGGAACGGACACGCCTGCGCTGGCGCGGCCTTGAGAGCGAGGGACGGTGCGGGGAAGGCGGGACTGCGGGAAGGCGGGATTGTGGCGAGGCGGGACTGCGGGCGGCGAGGCGGGGGACGGAGAAATCGCGGCCGCTGCCCGAAGACAGGCGGCCGGTACGATCTGTGACGCTTAGCGCAGTGAAATCGCGCGGCGCGGGCGATGCAGCGCCAGCGACAGGAAAATCACCACAAACGCGGCGAGCGACCACATCGGCAGTGTGAGACCAAGGATCGGCGGGTACATCGTCTGACACATTCCCTGCACCTGGAAGACTTGCGGCAGCATGCGCGACGTCGGCAACGCGTCGACGAACGCTTCGACCACGTCATACCCGCAGCTCACCAGCGGATTGGCCTGCACGTAGATCAAATATCCCGACGCCGCCATGCCGCCGATCGCCGACAGCGCGGCAAGCACGCGGGCGAACTGAATGCTCGCCCAGCCACGCGAGAGCGCGCCTACCAGACCGAAGATCGCGATCAGCACGAGCGCGTAGCGCGTCAGAATGCACAGCGGGCACGGGTCTTCGTGACGCACGTACTGGAAGTACAGCGCGCCGCCCAACAGGGCGAGGCAGACGACGGTGAGCAGGAGGTACAGCAGGCGTTCGCGGCGCAGGGCCGGGTCGATTTGAGCGTTCATGTCACTTCGGGCAGTGGGCCATCACGAATCCCGCGAAACCCCGCATGACGCCGGGTGGCAGGCACTTGGGCTGGCATTGTAACCCCAGCCCGATGCATACGTGAGCCGAAAAAGTGCGGAACTTTTTGCCCGAAAATCAGACGCTTGCGTGCATTGCGCCGACAGCCGAGCCCGCCATGCCCGCGGTTGACGCGTGACGCGTGACGCGTGACACGTGATGCGCGGGTGGCGCGGCCGCCCCGCGCCCGCGCTTGCAGCATCAACCGCCGAGGCCCGCCGCGCGCAGGGCGTGCTCGATTGCGCGGCCGACCGGAAACAGGCGAGCGTCGTCGCCCGCCGCTGCGCTGACCATCAGGCCGATCGGTGCTTCTCCCTGAGCGTGACACGGCAGCGAGAACGCGCACCCGTCGATCATGTTGATGGCCGTGGGGTTGCGCAGCACCAGCGCGTTGGTTGCCGTGAACGCGTCGTCGCTCGCCTCGAGCGGCGCGATGGCCGGTGGCGCGATCGGCACGGTCGGGCACAGCACTGCGTCGAAGCGTTGCCAGACGCGGGTCGCAGCGGCGATGAGGGCGGCGCGCGCGTTCAGCAAGTCGATGTAGTCGGCCGCGCTGGCCGGCGCGCCCTTCCGGATGCGTACCAGCACGCGCGGATCGTAGTCCTGCGCACGCTCGGCCAGCAGCGCGCGATGCCACGCATACGCCTCGATGGGCGAAAAGCCGAAGCGGTTGATCGCAGGCAGATTGTCGAACGGTGCGAAGTCGAACGTCACCAGCGTCGCGCCTGCCTTGGCGAGGGTCGCGAGCACACGCTCGTAGATGGCCAGGGCCTCGGGTTGCGCGCCGTCCAGCACGAAGTTCGTCAACACGCCGAAGCGCATGCCGCGAACGTCGCGCGGCGCCTGCGAGGTTTCGTCGACGGCATTGCCCGAAAGAATGGCATCGACCCAGGCGCAGCAATCGACGGAGCGGCCGATGGGGCCGACCGAGTCGAGCGAGGTCGAGAGCGGCAGGGCGCCTTCGCGCGGTGTGCGCGCCGCCGTCGGTTTGAAGCCCGTCAGCGCGCAAAACGCCGAAGGAATGCGGATCGAGCCGCCCGTATCGGTGCCGAGTCCGACGGCTGCCATGCCGTCGGCCACCGACGCGGCTGCCCCTGACGACGACCCGCCGGCGACGTGACCCGCCGCGCGCTGCCACGGCGAACGTGGCGTGCCATAGTGCGGGTTCAGGCCCAGGCCGGAGAACGCGAACTCGGTCATGTTCGTGCGCCCCACGATCACCGCGCCGGCCCGACGCAGGCGCGCCACGGCAAGTGCATCGTGCCTGGCCGGGGCGGCGTCCGACAGAACTTTGGAGCCCGCGCGCGTAACTTGCCCGGCCACGTCGAACAAATCCTTCACCGACACGGGAATGCCCATCAGCGGCGACAAACGCACGCCGGCCCGGCGCAGGGCGTCGAGGCCGTCGGCGGCGTCGCGGGCGGCTTGCGTATCGACGTGCGTGAAGACGACGTTGCCCTGGCCCGCCGGATCGGCGATGCGCGCGAGCGCCTGTTCGGTCAATGCGCGGCTTGTGGTGCGCCCTGCGTCGAGCGCGGCGGCGAGTTCGGGCAGGGGGCGTTTCAGATCGATGGCGTCGGTGCTCATGTTCAGATCGCTTTCAGGATATGGGTGCGGAATTCTTCGATATGGCGGGCGATGGCCCGGCGGGCGCGCTCGGCGTCGTGCGCGGCGAGCGCTTCGAACAGTTCGAGATGCTCCTCGTAGACGCCTTCCAGATGACTCGGCGTCGACAGGGCGAGAAACCAGAAACGCAGCGAGCGTTCGTGCAGGCCGCGCAGCAGTTCGGCGAGCGTCTGGTTGCGCGAGGCACGAGAGATCGCCAGATGGAAGTCGCGGTCGATGCGCATCATTTCGGCGACATCGCGCGTGGCGATGGCCTCGTGCGAGCGCGCCAGCACAGCCTTTATGGCCGCGAGGTCGGCCGGGGTGGCCGCGCGCGCGGCCAGTTCCACGCAATACGCCTCGTTGATCATGCGAACGTCGATGATCTCGAGCGCGTCGTTGAGCGAGACGGGCGCCACCAGCGCGCCCTTGCGCGGCAGGATGACCAGCAACCCTTCCAGCGCCAGCCGGTGCATCGCCTGGTGGACCGGTGTGCGCCCAAGCCCCGTGGACTGCATCAACTGGACTTCGTTGAGCGTCTCGCCAGGGCGCAGCCGCAAGGTGATGATGTCGTGCTTGATCGCTTCGTAAGCGCGCTCGGTCAGGCTGCGGCCATCGGCAGCGGCTTGCGTCACGTTGGTGGCGGGATCAGCGAGATTAGCGGGATCAGCGGCAGCGGCGGGATCGGGCTTGAGAGGCGTGTCGTTGGGCATCGGGTTGGGGTTGGGCGCAGTCAGTCGGCGATAGCGAGCACCTGCGTGGCGTAGCTGTGCCGGAGGGTGCGGCCGAGGACCGGGTCGTGCAGTTCGATCTCGAACCGCTCGCCGCCGGCCACGCCGCCAATGGCAGCGAGTGTGCCACAGAACATCGCGGCGCCCGCCGGCAAGCCGTGCGGCCCGAGCTTGGCCATCAGCGTCTGCGGCGAGAGCAGGCTTGCCACCGTGCCGTCCTGATATAGACGCCGTTCTCCGTGCTGCGTCACCCAGGAGCGCAGCGCCAATCGATCCCAGTGCGCGGCAACGTCGGCAAAGCGCCACGCCTCACGCGCGACCGGCTTCGCGCATACCTGCTTCGAGACGGTCACGCCGTACGCCTCGACCTCTCGGTCGGTGTGATCGGAGCCTACGCTCACGAGCAGCTCGTCGCCGTGGCGCAGGAGCACGCATTCGGCTTCGCCGCTGCTGGTCTGGCCCACGACGTCGATGGCCTCGCCCTGTGACAGCAGCGCGGGCGCGAGCCGGTAGAAGCACGGCGTGCTCGACGGGCGGCGCACCCCCAGTGCGGCCAACTCGGCGATGTGGTGCTCGACCGCGTCGAGATCGCGTCCCGCCCAGCCGGCGACGATCAATGTGTCGACCGGCACGTCGACATTCTTCTCGGCGCCGTCACCCGACACGCTAAACGACAGACGAAAACGCATACGTCGTGAACTCCCCATGAAATTCAATTGATATTTATGTGATATTTCACAAGGGGACGAGACAAAAGGCAAGAAGAAAAATTTCATTGAGTGTGACCGGGAAGGGAATTTTTTATGAAAAGCCCCGTCAATCTTGGGTTGCGCGCGTGTTCGCCCATCGCGTATATTGGTTTTTCGCCGCGCTCGGGCGGGCCGTTCGGCGGGTTTTGCCGATCCGGGCACGGGGCCGGAGACCCTCCGGGGGGGCGCAGGTCAGCGCCTCGGCGACAGATTCGTCGGGGGGCGACGGGCGAATCCAGGCAACGTCTATCAAGCCGGTGGCACCCCGCCGGCTTCCCACCTTCATCAAGCATCACGCCTTGTGTTACCGCAGCATCCCGACGGGAGCGGCGCGTAGCGGGCGTGGCCTCAAGAACATCAATAACGGCGCAACGCGCCTCGGGGAGAACGTATCGGATGCATCACGCCATCGACTTCATTCAGGATCTGGCCGTCATCATGCTGTTGGCCGGCATTGTGACGGTCATCTTCAACCGATTTCGGCAGCCGGTCGTGCTCGGCTACATTGTGGCGGGCGTGATCATCGGCCCGTACACACCGCCGTTCGCGCTGATACACGACGAGAAGACCATCGGCATATTGGCCGAACTCGGTGTCGTGTTCCTGATGTTCTCGCTGGGGCTGGAGTTCAGCCTGCGCAAGCTCGCGCGGGTGGGCGTGACGGCATTCGTGGCAGCGATCACCGAAATCGTGCTGATGCTCTGGCTCGGCTATGAAATCGGGCGCTTCTTCGGCTGGAAGGCGATGGACTCGATCTTCCTCGGCGCCATGCTCGCGGTCTCGTCGACCACCATCATCGTCAAGGCGCTCGACGAACTCGGCATGAAGCGCGAGCGCTTTGCCCAGCTCATTTTCGGCGTGCTGATCGTGGAAGACGTGCTTGCCATCGGCATGATCGCGCTGCTCTCGGGCATTGCACTGAGCGGCTCGGTCGATGCAGGCGAGGCCACCTTCACGCTGGGCAAGCTGCTGCTGTTCATGGTGGTGTCGCTCGTCGTGGGCATTCTGCTCGTGCCGCGCATTCTGGCGTATGTGGCGAAATTCAAGAGCGACGAGATGTTGCTGGTGGTCGTGCTCGGCCTGTGTTTTGGCTTCTGCCTGTTGGTGATCAAGATGGGATACAGCGTGGCGCTCGGCGCGTTCCTGATCGGCGCGATCATGGCCGAAGCGCGTGAGCTGCACACCATCGAGCGGCTGGTTGCGCCGCTGCGCGACATGTTCAGCGCGGTGTTCTTCGTCACCATCGGTCTGCTGCTCGACCCGCACGTGCTCGTCACGTATATCTGGCCGATTCTGGTCATTACCCTGGCGGTCGTGGTCGGCAAGATCGTGTCGTGCGGCCTGGGCGCGTATCTCTCGGGGCAGGACGGCCGCACATCGATGCGTGTGGGCATGGGCCTGTCGCAGATCGGCGAGTTCTCCTTCATCATTGCGGCGCTGGGCCTTTCGCTCAAGGTGACGAGCGACTTTCTTTACCCGATTGCCGTCGCGGTTTCGGTCATCACGACACTGCTCACGCCGTACCTGATCAAGAGCGCCGATCCGGTCACCGGCTGGCTCGGCCGCGCGATGCCGGGGCGCCTGACTTACGTGCTCGGGCAGTACACCCAGTGGCTGCAGAGCATTCATCTGACGGGCGATAGCGCTGCGCTTGTCGCGATCGTGCGTCGCATCGTGGTGAGCGTGGCGATCAATCTTGCGCTCGTCGTGACGATCTTCCTCGGCGGTGCTTTCTTCTATCGGCGACTGGCCGAACTGATGTCGCCGTGGGTGCGCGACCCGAGCCTGCAGAGTGCGGTGGTCTGGGGCGTGGCGCTCGTGCTGTCGCTGCCGTTCCTGATCGCGGTGTACCGCAAGCTCAAATCGCTCTCGCTGTTGCTGGTGGAGTTGTCGGTGCCGCCGAGCCTGACCGGGCGTTACACGCTCCAGGTGCGACGTGTGGTGGCCGAGATTCTGCCCATTGCCGCGATGGTTGGCGTGATCCTGTTGGTGGCGGCCCTGTCGGCGAGCATTCTGCCGTCCACGGAGATGATTGTGCTGATCGTCGCAGGCACGGTGGTGCTGGCCATCGTCATGCGAAGCTGGTTCGTGCGGATGCACGCAAAGCTCCAGATCGCGCTCAAGGAAACGCTCGAACATCAACCCGATAGCGAGAAAGGCGGCGGTTCGCCGCATTGAATGACGTGCATGCCGTTGCGACGACCGCGTGGCGGCATACCGCAAAAAAACCCGCCGGAGGCCGATTCATTCCCTCCGGCGGGTTTTTTCAGAATGCGGCGTGTCGTTTATGCCGTGCGCGGCGGGAAGTCGAAAATAAGACAGGTGGTCGTGGCGTGCGCATACAACGTGCCGTCCGGACCGACGATGCGGCCCTCGGCAATGCCGACCTGGCGCCCCACCTGAATGACTTCGCCCTCTGCCCGTACGCACGGTATGTCGCGCGTGAGGGCCCGGACCATGTTCGTCTTGAGTTCAAGCGTGGTGTAGCTGCGCCCCGCAGGCAACGTCGAATGAACCGCGCAGGCGACGGCCGAGTCGAGCAGGGTGGCGAACCAGCCGCCATGGACCGCACCGAGCGGGTTGTAATACGGCAGCGCCGGGCGACCCTGAAATACGGCGCGGCCATTCCCGACTTCGATGGCGATGAAGCCGAGCGTCTCACTGATGGGGGGCATCGGGAGCTTGCCGTCGAACATCGCCTGGAAAATCTCCTGGCCCGACAGACCGATGACGTCCGAAGGCGCGGCGACGCCGTAGCGCAGGGGACCATTGCGTGCAAGCCGCTCACGCACGGCGCTTTCGTCCGCATTCCATTGCGCCAATACGGCGGCGGCATCCGGTCGGATATTCATGACGTCTTCCTCGTGGCTTTTATGATGCTAGCGAAATCGTCCGATTATAAAAGTCGTGGTGTTCGCTTATGGCGTTCTGCGTTAGAGGGCGGCATCGAGCCGAAGTCACGGCGATGGCGGCTGACACCGTCGTCGTGACTTCGGGGGCGCACGTCGGGGCGTGGGCTCAGGCCGCTTGTGCGCGGCCGCGGCGATAGGTGGCCAACTCATCGATGGTCAGTATCGGCAGGTCGTGTTGCTCGGCGAAGCGCTCGATGTCGACGCCGCGCGTCATTGTGCCGTCCGGATTCATCAACTCGCACAACACGGCGGCCGGTTTCAGACCGGCGAGCATGGCCAGATCGACCGAGCCTTCGGTGTGACCGCGACGCGTGAGCACGCCGCCCGGCTGTGCGCGCAGCGGGAAGACGTGGCCCGGGCGGGACAGATCGGAGGGCTGGGCATCGTCGGCAATGGCCGCGCGAATCGTGGTCACGCGGTCGGCGGCGCAGACCCCGGTGCTCACGCCCTGACGCGCTTCGATCGTGACCGTGAAGGCCGTGCCGTAACGGCTTTGGTTTTGCTCGACCATCGGCGGCAGATCGAGACGGCGCAGTGTCTCGTCGGGCAGGCATAGGCAGACGATGCCACTGCATTCGCGAATCAGCATGGCCATGGTGGCTGGGGTGATTTTCTCGGCGGCGACGATCAGATCGGCTTCGTTTTCGCGGTCGAGATCGTCCATGAGAATGACCGGACGGCCTTCGCGCATGGCCTCGAGCGATGCCGCCAGGCGGACTTCGACCGGCGGCAGGTTGGCGAATGCCGGGTAGGCGTGCAGATCGCCGGTCGCGCCAGTCGTTCCGGTTGCTCCAGTCGAATGGGCGGCCGATGCGGCCTGTTGCTGCGCTGCGTGGGTAGGGCTTGTGATATCGGACATGAAACGCTCCTCGCGTAAATCAATCGGGCGAAAAACGTTTTCGGGGCATGCGAACGGACGCCACCACGGAACGTAGTTCCATGGCGCGCGGGTATCGACGCATCTTCTCTCATCCGGACTATGACCGTCGGCTCTGGCATCGCACCAGATCTGCTGACCCTGCCGGTGTCGCGAAAGCGACGGGGGCAAGCGCTCGCGGGCTCGTGACGTACGCAGCTTGCACTGCGCAACGTCACCTACCGCCGGTGGGGACTTTCACCCCGCCCTGAAGACGTGTATGCCATTCGCAAGGCAGCTCGCAGTTACGCATTGCGGGGTGCCGTTACGTGTTTGGCGAGACAGAGCGTAGCACAGGGTGTCGCCAGTCTGCAGGGAAGGCCGCGCAGCCGCATGCGGCTCGCGACATCCGAAGCGCCGTGTGACGCTCAGGCCTGGGTGCCTTTGACCGTGTAACCGGCGTCGGTGATGGCGGTGCTGACTTCCGTCGGCGAGAGACGGCTTTCGACGTCTACGCGACCCGAGCCCAGATCCACATTGACCTTCGCTGAAGCGTCGCACTCGGTGATCGCACGCGTGACGGCCTTGACGCAATGACCGCAGGTCATTCCTTCGACTTGCACTTGCATGTTGCATTCCTTGAAAGCGGTTTCCGTGACATTGATCGTACGAAGTCATCATAGACCTTCCTGCCAAGGGAAGCTCAAGGGCTTTTTCAGTGTATTCGCGCATTCGTTCAGACGCGGCCCAACCCTGAGCGGTGGCAGGCGCGCTATCGTGATGTTCGACGAGACTGTCTCTGCACGGACTGCGACATGTTGACGCCGGAGGCTTGACCTTCCCGCCATGGCAAGGTCTATGCTGTGATACATGAAGACAGTCTTTCTGGAGACCTGAAGATGACTCGGAACTGGTCGGTCGGTATCGAAGGCATGACCTGCGCCTCATGTGTGATGCGGGTCGAGAAGGCGTTACGGCGCGCGCCGGGAGTGGCCAACGCCAACGTCAATCTCGCGACCGAAACGGCCGCTGTGGAAGCCTCACCCGACGTCACGCCTGCGGCGCTGCTCGGTGCCGTCGAGACGGCCGTGAACGACGCGGGATATCGAGTCGCAGAGCAGTCGTTCGAGTTGGCCATTGGCGGCATGACGTGTGCGACATGCGCGGGGCGTGTGGAAAAGGCGCTTCGTCAAGTGGCCGGGGTGGTCGAGGCCAATGTGAATCTGGCGACGGAGCGCGCGGCCGTGCGCGGGGTGCGTGGCGTGGTCGACGCGGGGGCGCTCATCGCTGCCGTCGAGAAGGCAGGCTATGAAGCGTTGCCTGCGACGGACCCGGCGCAGGCCGGTGCGTCTCGCGAAGGCCCGACATGGTGGCCGGTTGCCGTCGCGGCGGCATTGTCCCTGCCGTTGTTGCTGCCCATGCTGCTCGAACCGGTGGGCATTCATCTGATGCTCCCGCCGTGGGGGCAGTGGTTGCTCGCCACACCGGTGCAGTTCTGGCTGGGTGCGCGGTTCTATCGGGCGGGTTACAAGGCGTTGCGCGCCGGTAGCGGCAATATGGATTTGCTGGTGGCGTTGGGCACCTCTGCCGCCTACGGGCTGAGTCTGTACGAATGGTGGCGCACCCCGGCCGACGGCATGCCGCATCTGTATTTCGAGGCGGCGGCCGTCGTCATTACGCTGGTGCTGCTCGGCAAGTGGCTTGAAGCGCGGGCAAAGCGTCGCACCGTAGAAGCGATTCGCGCGCTTGCGGCCCTGCGTCCCGAGACGGCGCGTGTGTTGCGCGATCCGCAGGGCGCGGCAAGCGAGGTGTCGGTGCCGCTGGGGCAAGTGAAGGTTGGCGACTGGGTGGTGGTACGTGCCGGTGAACGGGTGCCTGTCGATGGCGTCATTCGCGAGGGCGAAAGCCAACTGGACGAATCGCTGCTCACCGGTGAACCGTTGCCCATCGACAAAGCGGGCGGCGACACCGTTGTCGGCGGCTCGATCAACGGGGCTGGAACGCTCAAGATCGAGACAGCGGCTGTCGGTGCCGATACTGCGCTGGCTCGCATCATCCGCATGGTCGAAGACGCACAGGCAGGCAAGGCCCCGATCCAGCGCGCCGTCGACCGTGTGGCCGCCGTGTTTGTGCCGGTGGTGGTGCTCATCGCGATCGTGACGGTGATCGGCGGGTGGGCGCTTGGCATCGGCTTCGAGGCGGCGCTGCTCAATGCAGTCGCAGTGCTGGTCATCGCGTGCCCGTGTGCGCTCGGGCTGGCAACGCCGGCCGCGATCATGGTCGGCACGGGCGCCGCTGCACGGCAGGGCATTCTTATCAAGGATGCCGAAGCACTCGAACTGGCGCATCGCATCAGCATCGTGGCGTTCGACAAGACCGGCACCTTGACCGAAGGCAAGCCGCGTCTCGTGGCCCATCTGCCTGCGGCCGGAATGACGGCCGATAGGTTGCTGCGCTGGGCCGCTGCGGTGCAGTCGGGCAGTTCTCATCCGCTTGCGAAGGCCGTAGCGACGGCCGCAGACGAGGCCGGGCTGACGTCGGCGATACCGGTGGCGTCCGACATTGTCGCGCTGCCTGGCAGAGGAATGCGCGCCCGTATCGAGGCAGGGGGCGATCCGAGCGACGTCCACACGCTGCAGTTGGGGAACGCGCGGCTGCTCGACGAACTGGGCGTTTCGCAAGCGACGCTTGCGCAGGAAGCTGCGCGGCTGGCGGCCGAGGGGCGCACTGTCTCATGGCTGGTCGAAACCGCTGGTTCGGGCGCAGGCGCGCACGAGGGCGCAAACGAGGGCGCAAACGAGGGCGCAAACGAGGGCGCAAACGAGGGCGCAAACGTCGGGGCGGGGGCGCGGTTGCTCGGACTGCTGGCGTTCGGTGACACGCTCAAAGTCACGGCACGGCCCGCCATCGAGCGTCTGCATGCCTTGGGCGTGCGCTGCGTAATGGTGACGGGAGATAACGCAGGGAGCGCGAGGGCGGTGGCCGACGCGTTGGGGCTCGACGAAGTTCATGCCGACGTGCTGCCTGAGCATAAGGCGGAGGTGATCGCACAGCTCAAGCGCAACGGCGCGGTCGTCGCGATGGTTGGCGACGGCATTAACGACGCCCCTGCACTGGCGGCGGCCGACGTCGGCATTGCAATGGGTTCGGGCACCGACGTGGCCATGCAGACGGCCGGCATCACGCTCATGCGCGGCGATCCGCTGCGGGTTGCCGATGCCATCGACGTCTCGCGTCGCACATGGTCGAAGATTCGTCAGAACCTGTTCTGGGCCTTCGCGTACAACGTGGTCGGGATTCCGCTGGCGGCATTCGGGCTGTTGAACCCGATGATCGCGGGCGCGGCGATGGCGCTCAGCAGTGTCAGCGTGGTGAGCAACGCGTTGTTGTTGCGCCGCTGGCGTTCGGCAGTGCAGGACGTCAACACCCGCACAGCGGGGCAGATGGGCGAAGCCCATGGCGTCGGCGCGTGAGGGTGGCTTGCCCGGGCACAAGGCGAACGGCGCATAATGAAATTAGAGACGCGGCGCATGGGCAGAGATTGCTTCATGCGCCGTCCAGGTTCCAATTTGTCTTGAAATTCGCCGATCGCGACGCCATCTAGGTGATATCGTCTGTCTTCCGGCGTGAGGGCAATGCTGCCATATATGAATAGTCTGCACATCGCGAGTTACAACATCCACAAGGGATTCTCCGCATTCAATCGCTTGCGGGTTCACGAACTGCGCGAGGGGTTGGAGGGGCTTGCACCGGATCTCGTCTTTTTGCAGGAAGTGCAGGGCATGCACCAGCGACACGCCGAGCGTCACAGCAATTGGCCGATGCAACCGCAGCACGAGTTTCTGGCGGGCGCCACGTGGAACGATCACGCGTACGGACGCAACGTCGTCTATGAGCACGGGCATCATGGCAATGCGATTCTGAGCCGTTATCCGATTGTCCGGTCCGACAACCACGACATCACGACCTATCGTTTCGAGAAGCGCGGCATGCTTCACTGCGAGATCGCCGTGCCGGGCCTGTCGCAGCCGTTACATGCCTTGTGTGTTCATTTGTCGCTGGCCGGTCGCGGTCGCCGCCGCCAGTTCGAGATGCTGACGGAGCGGGTGGCCGACGCCATTCCTGCGGATGCGCCGTTGATTATTGCAGGCGACTTCAACGATTGGAGCAATCAGGCGGACCGGCTGCTGGCCGAACGGTTGGCGCTGACCGAGGTGTTTCAGAACAGTGAAGGGCGTCCGGCGCGCAGTTTTCCGAGCGGATTGCCGCTTCTACGACTTGACCGCATTTACGCGCGCGGCTTTCATATCGAAGGGGCGCAGGTTTTGCACGGGCGCCCTTGGTCACGGATTTCCGATCATTCACCGATCAGCGCTCGACTCGTGCCGTCGGACGCCGGCAAGGGAGTGAGCGGTTCCTTGACCCCGTCGTTCAACCCTCGTTTCCCCCAGTGAGGCAGCCATGAACATCGGACAAGCGGCGCAGGCCAGCGGCGTGACGGCCAAGATGATCCGGTACTACGAGAGTATCGGCCTGATGCCCCCGAGTCCTCGCTCCGAGGCGGGTTATCGGCGCTACGCCGAGCAGGATCTCCATCTGCTTCGGTTTATTCGCCAGGCGAGGCGGCTGGGTTTCGGGATCGATCAGATCCGACAGTTGCTGGCGCTATGGCAGGATCGCGGCCGTTCCAGCGCACAAGTGAAGGCGCTGGCGCAATCCCATGTCGACGAACTCAATCAACGCATTGGGGAACTGGTGGCGATGCGTGACACGCTCTCTCACCTCGCCGTGCATTGTCACGGCGACGACCGTCCCGAGTGTCCGATACTGGAAGGGATTGCGGGTGGCGCGCTTTCTGGCGACCTCGGCGCCAAGGCGGATGTTTCTTCGGGCGCGAAGGCCGCGTGCAGTCCGGCGCAGGAGGCCATTGCAGCGGACGCTGTTGTCACCAATGCCAGCGCCTGCGCAGACGGCTTGGCCGGTGACGGTGAGGGGCAGGTCGGTCGCGGCCCCCAGGGCTAAGCCGTGGCAGGCGATGTGAGCGCTCCACCGCCGAATTTCCGCATGACGCGCCGCAGCAGCGGCGCTTTTTTTTGCCCCATTCATTTTGATCGACCCCCTGCGACCGTGCGCCGCAGGGGGATGTTGCAACGTGCCGACAGTTGTTTATGTTCTTGATTTTAAATAGCTTTATTTTAACTTCGAGGCATTCGAAGCAGCCCTCTAGCAGATTTTTGGGGATTTTCGCAAATAAGGGCTAACCCTTAACGGGAAAACCCTATATAATGCAAAGCACTGCTGCAATGCAGCACACTAAATGAACTGGAGAAACGTCATGTTTGTCGCCCTGTTTGAAGTCGTGAATACTTGGTTCGAAACAGCTGAGCGTCGTCGTCGTGAGGCCTTCCTGGCCGAGTCGAAGGACATCATCGAGTTGGAGCACCGTATCCGCGCGCTCGAAACCGCCGGTTACTAAGCAACGCTGTAGCAAGTCCTTCCGGACGAACGGTCGTCGCTGGCGCAATCAGGCAAGTCGATCGTCACACCGGGCGATCCCCGTCATCGATGTGATGGCGTGCGACGGCGCCCAGCCGTGAGTCCGGATGCCAATTCCTGCTTTCCCGGGATTGGCTCGCGCAAGCCCGCCACTTCGGCGGGCTTTGTCGTTCATGCGTGTCCCTCGTTGCGTTGCGTTGCGTCGGCTTGCGCGTACGCTCCCGCGTTGAGACGCGGTGTCGCTATCGGTCCAGGTGATGCGTTATCACTATAGATGACAAGCCGGCGTCTGCGCAGGCGTGCGCCGCCCCGGGCGGTGCAGTGAGCGAGCCACCGCACCGCCGAGGGGGCGCGTGGAATAGCCTCAGTCGGTGCCGTACTTTGGTGAGCGCGGGCCGTAAAGCAAGCCGTCGGGGCGTCCGGCGGACAGCAGGCGTGCATTGGCGGTGCCGGCAACCGTGTAGCCGGCATTCGACACGCTGTTGACGATCTGCTTGACCGCTGCCGTGATCAACATGCCGATCAGGCCGCCGCCGCTGTTGTTGTTCCCCTCGTTGCTCGACGCGCTGGCCGCTCCGCTCCACAGCTTGGCGCCATTGCGCAGATCGATGAGGTCGGCCGAGACCGTCACCACCGTGGCGCTGTCGAGCACCATGTACTTGGTGCCATATTGCGAGATCTTGATATAGAGCGCGGCGTCGGCGCCGAAGATCTCGCGCAGCTTGGCCGGACTCACCTGATGGATGTCCCCGGCGACGGTCAGGCCGTTCTGACGGAACGACTCGTCGACCAGTGCCACGGGCATCACATAGTAGCCGGCCTCGCCCAACGGCACCGTGACCTGCGAGAGCACGCTATAAGTCGCGTCGATGTCGGGCGATTCGTTCAGCGGCGGCAACACCAGAATCGACTTCGGCTTGCTTTCCTTGAACGCCGTGTAGTCATACGGCGTGGCCTGATGAACCGCGCAACCGGTCATGACGGCGGCCAGTGCCGCCACCGTCACCCATCGAAAGAGTCGTACGATCATTGCTTGGCCTCCGGCGTTTTGTTCTTGAGAAGAAAGTCGATGTAGCCGGCCGACTCCGGGAACAATCGCTTCTCTGTCAGGAATTCCTCGACCATTTTGTCTGGCTTGCCCACCGATGCGTAGAGCAGGCCGAGGTGGGCGTGATAGCCCGGCGGCGCGGCGTTATTGGCGGCCTTGATCTTCTCCAGGTCGCGCTCGAGCGCGACGATCTGGGCCTCCTTCGATTCACCCTTGAAGTACTCGTAGACTTGCGGCTGGTAGCTTTCCCAGTCGTATAAGGGCTTGGGCGGGGTGGCGCAACCCGTGAGCAGGGCGCCACCGAGGACGGCCGCCACGGCGGCGCGCCCGGATGCGAACTTGAAATTCATAACGATAAAGATCCTGACAGGTAGGCTGCGGCGCGCGCATGCATCGTGCCCGGCCTGCACATGGCGTGCGAGACCGGGCGCGTCGCGAACGACGCGCAGCGGCAGGCTTCAACCCAAAGGGGACGGCTTACTTGCCGGGTTTCCAGGCGCCGCCTTCGATGCCGGCGACCAGGTTGTTGACGGCCTCTCGCATGGCGAGGTCGAGGACCTTGCCGTTGAGCGTCGAGTCGTAGCCTGCGGTGCCGCCGAAGCCGATCACTTCGCGGTTGGACAGCGCGAACTCACCCGCACCACCGCTCGAAAACACGACTTCGCTGGTGGCAATGTCGACCACGTTCAGGTTGACCTTGGCGTAGGCGATCTGCTCGCGGCCCCGGCCGAGAATGCCGAAAAGCTGCTTGTCGCCCACTTCCTTGCGGCCGAACTCGACGACGTCGCCGGTGATCACGTAGTCGGCGCCCTTGAGGGCCTGCCGAGTCTTCTTGATGTCGGCTTCCTGGCGGATCTCGGCCATGTTGTCGCGGTCGAGCACGTTGAAGCGATTGGTTTGCTGCAGATGCGTGATCAGGATCGTCTTGGCCTGGCTGCCGAGACGGTCGACGTTATCGGAAAAAACGCCCCGCATGTACGCGGAACGGTTGTCGAACTTGCCGACGGCGATCGGCGTGCGCACACCGACGTACGGACGGCTGGCACTTTCGACCTTGGCGATTGCTACGGTGCGCGAACTTTCGGTGGCGCAACCGCCGAGCACGCCGACGGCGAGCATGGCGGCGCCAAACAGCGCAATGCTGGACTGACTTTTCTGCACGGTGATCCCCTGTATGTGTTGTCACCCGGCGGACGATCTGTGATGACGTCGACCCGTCGCGGGCATCTGGTCCCTTACCGATTTTCAGCCTTCTGCTTTTGTGAGATTTGGTAAGGTGTACTGATCTTAGCATGCGTCGCCGTGACGTTAATGCGTAGCGATACGGTGTGCGCGTTCCGCACGTCCAGCGCGGAAAGCGGCTTGGCGATACACTCGCACGGTCTTCTCTTTTCTTCCCTGCTATTTCCGATAGGAGTGTTGCCATGGCCGCAAGTGAGTCCCGTCCGCCGTTTCCGCCATTCACGCGGGAGAGCGCAATTCAGAAAATTCGTATGGCCGAGGACGGTTGGAACTCGCGTGATCCTGCGCGGGTTGCGTTGGCCTATACCGTCGACAGTCGCTGGCGCAATCGCGCCGAATTTCCGCGTGGCCGCGAGCAGATCGTCGAATTCCTGACGCGCAAATGGCAACGCGAACTCGAGTATCGGCTGATCAAGGAGCTGTGGGCGTTCACCGAGGACCGCATCGCGGTGCGGTTTGCCTACGAATGGCGCGACGATTCGGGCAATTGGTACCGTTCGTATGGCAACGAGAACTGGGCGTTCGACGCGCAAGGACTCATGGCCGAGCGCCATGCCAGTATCAACGACTCGCGCATCGCGGAGCGTGAGCGCCTGTTCCACTGGCCCCAGGGACGCCGTCCCGACGATCATCCGGGACTGAGCGAGCTCGGTCTGTAAGGCGGACCGGCATGGCGGCGCCGACAAGTCTCAAGTCTCGAATCGAGAGCGTCGCGCCGCCTTCGCACGTCTCAGTTCAGCCCGAAGATGAGCAGCAGATTGGTGGCGGTAATGGCGGCGAAGAGGGCCCATGCGAACACTTGTGCGGGGCGTCCGAGGGTGTTGCCGTTCATCACGCGCGGGTCGCTGACCGAACGGATGAGCGGCCACATGGCGAAGGGCAGTTGCAAGCTGAGCAGCACCTGGCTCCACACGAGCAGCTTGCCCACGGCGCCGTCGCCGAGCCATAGCACGCCGATCAGCGCAGGCACGAGCGCAAGTCCGCGCGTGATCAGACGGCGCTGATAGCAGGGGATCTTCATGTGCAGAAAGCCGTCCATGATGACTTGCCCCGCGATAGTCCCCGTGAGCGTTGAGCTTTGCCCCGAAGCGAGCAGCGCGATGCCGAACAGGAACGCGGCTGCGCTGCCCGCAATGGGCGTAATCAGCCGATACGCCTGCTCGATATCGGTGACGTTGGTCTGGCCGCTGGTGTGAAACAGCGAGCCGGCAAGAATCAGAATTGCCGCATTCACACACATGGCGATCGCGAGTGAGACGCCTGTGTCGATACGCACCAGCGCGAGCGTGTCGCGCACTTCGCTGTGTTTGCCGCGTTCGCCGCGTTCGCCGCGTTTGCCGCGTTCGCCGCCGACGACCCGTCGCGTCTGCACGACCGACGAATGCAGGTACAGGTTGTGCGGCATGATCGTGGCGCCGACGATGCCGAGCGCCAGTACGAGGGCATCGTGCCGGTCGTGGCTGGGTACACCGGGGACGAGCCCGGCGGCCACCGCGTGCCAGTCGGGCGGCACCATCGCCACTTGGGCGACGAAGCAGAAGGCCATCGTGCCGATCAACCCGAAGACGATGGCTTCTATCTGGCGGAAGCCTTTGCCTTGCAGACCGAGCACGATCATCGTGTCGAGCGCGGTGAGAGCGATGCCCCAGGCGATCGGCACGCCGAGCAGCAGCTTGAAGGCGAGCGCGCAGCCGAGGACTTCGGCGATATCGCAGGCGATGATCGAAATCTCGGCGGTGATCCACTGGATGAGGCGCCCCGCGCGACCGTAGCGGTCGTAGCTGGCCTGCGCGAGATCGCGCCCCGCGACCAGTCCCAGCCGTGCCGCGAGCATCTGAAGAAAGATGGCCGCAAGGCTCGATAGCGCCACCACCCAGAGCAATGCGTAGCCGAATTGCGACCCCGCCTGAATGTCCGTCGCCCAGTTGCCGGGGTCCATGTACCCGATGGCAATGAGCAGGCCAGGGCCCGCAAAGCGTTTGAGCTTGGTCCAGCGCGATGCGCGCGCGTCGATGACGATGCTGCCTTTGACTTCGGAGGGACAGAAGGGGGCAGTGGCAGTGGTGGGCAGCGGCATGAGGGAAGGGATTCGTTCAATGGCGCCAACGGTCGGGCTTGTTCATCCGGATTTCAGGCGCGTCTTGCCCGACGCTTGGGAGAACAGACCCTAGCAGGGCCGGCGCTCGCCCGCAAGCGGGATCGTGACGGTAGACGAGGGCGTGAATATCCCGTCAACAGCGTATGAACTGCTATACTGTACATTCATACAGTATTTTGCGTGTGCGATGACCCTGCCGCTTTCCACCTTGCCTGCCGGGCTGTGGCGTGCCAGTGAACTGGCGCATTGCCACCGCGCCGGCCACTCCACCGGCTTTGCCGCGCTCGACGCCGAACTGCCGGGCGCCGGGTGGCCGCGTGGCGCGGTGACGGAGTTGTTGAGCGAGCGTCTGGGCATCGGGGAGTGGCGGTTGCTGGCACCGGCGTTGCGCGATCTCACGCAAGCGGGCCAGCCGGTGATGGTGATTGCGCCGCCCATGCTGCCGTACGCGCCGGCGCTGGCGGGATGGGGGATCGATCTGCGCTGGCTCAGTGTCGTGATGCGTCCGGCGCATGCGGCACATGTGCAGCGTCAGGGGCCTCGGGCGCGTGGCGGGCGGAGCATGAGGACCGAGGATCGCGACATGCTCTGGTGTGCCGAACAGGCACTCAAAAGCGCGTGCTGCGGTGCTGTGCTCACCTGGCTGCCCGCTGCGACGCCCGAACAGATCCGGCGGCTTCAGGTCGCGGCCGGTGGCGGCGAGACACTGGCCTGGGTGATGCGTGGGGCCGCGGCCGCCGCGACAGCCTCGGCGGCACCGTTGAGGCTGGGACTTGCCGTCGGAGAGGGAAGTCGTCTCGGCGTGCAGTTCCACAAGCGTCGCGGGCCGCCTCGTCTCGAACCGCTCTGGCTGACGTTGCCCGCACCATATGCGCGCGTCCCGCAATCGGTGACGGGAGGCGCCGACGACGAGCAGCCGGCGCATCTCAGGCCCGATCCGGCACCTTCGTCTTCACCGTCCACGGTGTCTTTTGTTTCTGCTTCCGGAGTCTCGCATGGCTTGCTGGATCGCCCTGCATCTGCCGTATCTGGCACTCGAGATCGCCTCTGCGCCCACACCGGCTGATGCGCTGACCGACACGACGGTCGTGCTGGCGCAGTCGCGTGTCTGGCAGGCGAGTGACGCGGCGCGGGCGGCCGGGGTGCAACCCGGCATGCGCCGTGGCGGTGTGCTGGCGTTATTGCCGCAGGCACGATTTCACGATCGCGACGAAGCGGCCGAGACGGCCGCGCTCGAAGCGCTGGCGCTGGCGTTGCTGCGCTTCGGTCCCGACGTTGCCATCGCCGCGCCGCAATGCGTGCTGATCGACGCGGCACCGAGCCTGCGTCTTTTCGGCGGTCTGGCATCGCTGGTTGCGCAGGTGCACGAGAGTGCCGAGGCGCTCGGGCACCGGGCGTCGTTGGGCATTGCCGCCACGGCGAGCGCAGCGGCGCTTCTCGCGCGTGCCAGCGAGGCGCTGCCGATGCCCGTCGATCCCCATGCGCCGACCCCCGGGCAGATACAGGCGGCGATGCAGTCACGGGCGTCGCGTCGCTCGATAGTGCCAGTCACCGTGACAGCGCCTGCGATGGCCACGATGCCGTCGGCGCCATCGCCGATGGCGCTGACGCTGGCGCAACAACTCGATGCGCTCCCGGTCGCGTTGCTGCCCGAGGCGCAGCCGTGGCTCGACTGGCTTGCGCAAATCGGTTGTGCGACGTTGGGCGAGCTGCGCACGCTGCCCGCAGCGGGCGTGAGACGCCGTTGTGGTGCTGAACTGCCCGCTGCGCTTTCCCGGGCCTATGGCGAGACGCCGGAAGCGCCGGTCTGGTATCGTGCGCCGCCTCATTTCGAGGCGGTGCTGCCGCTGCCGTCGCTCACGCATGACGTTGACGTGTTGCTTTTCGGCTTGCGCCGTCTGCTCGTTCAGCTCACGGGGTGGCTTGCTGCGGGACAACTGGCCACGCGCGCGCTCACACTGGTGCTCGAACATGAGCCGATGGGGCGGCAAACGCTGGCGCCGACGCGTTTCGACATCCGTCTTGCCGAAGCGAGTGCCGCGCCCGCACATTTATTGTCGCTGTGCAAGGAACGGCTGGCCCGCACGCCATTGGTCGCACCGGTGCTGACGTTGCGGCTCGATGTCACGCAGACGGCCCCGCACGTTGCGCAAAGCGGTTCGCTCTTGCCCGAGCCGGGGCGTGCCCGGCAGGATTATGTGCAACTGATGGAGCGTGTGGCGGCGCGTCTGGGCGACGAGCACGTGCGGCGTTTGCAGGTGCGCGGCGATCACCGGCCCGAGGCGGCGTTCGTGAGCGTGCCGCACGGGGCCGCCGGCCATACGCCCCATGCCGCCGGCGGTACGGCGTCCCGCGCGGGTGGCCCTCAGCCTGAGGGCGAGAAGGGGAGGCCGCCGCGTCCGGCGTGGCTGCTCGATGCGCCGCAGCGGCTCAACGTGCGTCAGGAGCGTCCGTGGCGGCAGGGGCCATTGCAACTGGTGAGTGGTCCCGAGCGTATCGAAGCCGGCTGGTGGGCGCCGGACACCGTGACGCGCGACTACTTCATTGCGGCCGATACCACGGGGGCGCTGCTGTGGGTGTTTCGTGAGCGTCCCGTGACGGGGGCGGATGCCGCGTGGTACTTGCATGGCCTGTTCGGCTGAATTCGGTGGGGCCACAGTCTTATGAATGCCGATGATTTCCTGCCGTGGCAAGGCCCGACCGAAGGGCTGGCCGCCAATGACGACAGTGCCGACGCGTCTGGTATCGCGACTGGTATCGCGCCCGCGGCTCCCGCTGACCCGCGTGCCGCCGACGACGGCAGTCTGCCCGCGTATGCCGAGCTGCACTGTCTATCGAATTTCTCGTTTCAGCGCGGCGCGTCTCACCCGGAGGAACTGATCGCGCGCGCGGCGCATCTGGGCTATACCGCGCTGGCGATCACCGACGAGTGCTCGCTGGCGGGCGTCGTGCGCGCGCTGGCCGAAGCGGTGCAGCATCCATCGCTGTCGTTGATCGTGGGCAGTGAGTTTCGTCTGACGCCTGAGGACCCGTCGCTCGCGCTGGGGAGCGTGCATTTGGTGGCGCTCGCGCAGCATCGCGAAGGCTACGGCAATCTCGCCGAGATGATTACGCTGGGGCGCATGCGCGGCCCGAAGCGCAGCTATCGTCTCCATGCGCAAGACTTCAGCGCGCCGGCCAATGAGCAGTCGCATCTGCGTGGTTTGCCGGGTTGCCTGATGATCCTGGTGCCGGATGCCGACGCGAGTCCCGAGCGCACTCTGGCCCAAACCCGCTGGGCCGCGCAGACGTTCGGCGAGGGGCGGGTGTGGCTGGCGCTCGAGCGCCGTCATCGCGCCGACGACGACAGGCATCTGGCGCATCTGCGCGCGATCTCCGTCGAGTGCGGCGTACCGCTCGTCGCTACCGGCCATGTCCTCATGCATGTGCGCTCGCGCAAGCCGTTGCAGGACACGCTCACCGCTATCGGACTGGGCAAGCCGGTGCAGGCTTGCGGGTTGGCGCTTGCCGCCAATGCGGAGCAGCATCTGCGCACGCGGCTGCGGCTCGCATGGCTCTACCCGCCCGACGCCCTGGCCGAGACGATAGCCATCGCCTCGCGATGCCATTTCGATCTGCGTAGCCTGCGCTATGAGTATCCCGAGGAATTGGTACCTGCTGGTCATACGCCTGTGACGTATCTGCGTCAGGAGGTCGAGGCGGGGGCGAGGCAGCGCTATCCGAACGGGGTGCCGCAGAAGGTTCGTCGTCTCATCGATGGCGAACTGAAGCTCATTCGGGAGCTTGAGTACGAGCCGTATTTCCTGACGGTCTACGACATTGTGCGTTTCGCGCGCAGCCAGAGCATTCTGTGTCAGGGGCGGGGCTCGGCGGCCAACTCGGCCGTGTGCTATTGCCTGGGGATCACGGCGGTCAACCCTGACGAGGTGCAGTTGCTGTTCGGGCGGTTTTTGTCTAAGGAGCGCAACGAGCCGCCCGATATCGACGTGGACTTCGAGCATCAGCGCCGCGAAGAGGTGATCCAGTACATCTACAACAAGTACGGCACCGACCGGGCGGCGCTCGCCGCGACGGTGATCTCGTATCGCATGCGCAGTGCAGTGCGCGACACGGGGCGGGCGCTGGGCATCGATCTGTCGATCGTCGAGCAGGTTGCGCAGAGTCAGCAGTGGTGGGACGGTCGCGAGAATCTGCTCGCGCGCATGGCGGCGCAGGGGCTTTCACCCGACGCGCCGACCACGCGGTTATGGGCCGATCTGGTCGCACGGCTGATCGGCTTCCCCCGGCATCTGTCGCAGCATGTGGGCGGTTTCGTGATTTCGCGCGACAAGCTCTCGCGGCTGGTGCCGATTGCGCCGGCGGCGATGAAGGATCGTTACGTCATTCAATGGGACAAGGACGATATCGAGACGCTCAAGCTGCTCAAGGTCGACGTGTTGGCGCTCGGTATGCTGAGCGCGTTGCGTCGCACGCTCGATCTGCTGGGGGAATGGCGCGGTGAGCCGATCTGTCTGGCGGACATTCCGCGAGACGATCCGGCGACGTACGGGATGATTCGCCGCGCCGATACCGTCGGTGTCTTCCAGATCGAGTCGCGCGCGCAGATGAGCATGTTGCCGCGTCTGAAGCCGGACAAGTTCTATGATCTGGTGATCGAGGTGGCGATCGTGCGGCCGGGGCCGATTCAGGGCGGGATGGTGCATCCGTATCTGCGTCGCAAGCAGGGCAAGGAGGACGTGGTTTATCCGCGAGAGGAGATCAAGGCGGCGCTCGAACGCACGCTGGGCGTGCCGATCTTTCAGGAGCAAGTGATGCAGATCGCGATGATCGCCGCCGATTTCTCGGCCGGGGATGCCGATCAGTTGCGCCGCTCGATGGCTGCATGGAAGCGCAAGGGCGGCCTTGAGAAGTTCCAGACCCGCATCGTCGACGGGATGCTGAAGAACGGGTATCCGCGTGAGTTTGCCGAGGCCATCTGCCGGCAGATCGAGGGCTTCGGCGAGTACGGTTTTCCCGAGAGCCATGCGGCAAGCTTCGCGCTGCTCGCCTATGCGAGCGCATGGCTCAAGTGCCATGCGCCGGAGATGTTCCTGTGCGGGTTGCTCAACAGTTTGCCGATGGGATTCTATTCGGCGTCGCAGTTGGTGCAGGATGCGCGGCGCCATCGTGTCGAGGTGCGCTCGGTCGACGTTTGCGTGAGCGATGTCGAGTCGCGTCCCGAGGCACGCATTGGGCGGTATGGCAACGCCGGCCGGCCGGCCGTGCGGCTGGGGCTGTCGCTGGTCAAGGGGTTGTCTGCCGAAGGGGCACGGGCGATCGAGCGTGCGCGCCGGCAGCGACCGTTGACCGACATCGACGATCTGACGGCGAGAGCCGCATTGTCGCGACGCGATCTCGACGCCCTGGCGGCCGCCGACGCGCTGTCGGCATTGCTGGGCGGGCGGCGTCAGGCGCGCTGGACCGTCGCCGCATGGCAGCCGCCCACGCCGCTGTTGGGGGCGACGGCGTTGCGCGACGCGGTGCCGGGCAGTGCCGGCGAGCAGGTGGTGTTGCCACCGATGCCCGAGGGCCAGGACATCGTGGCCGATTACGCGAGCACGGGGCTGACGCTGCGGCGTCATCCGCTGCTGCTGTTGCGCGAGAAGCTTGCCAGGATGCGGGTGCGAACGGCGAAGGCGTTGCAGACCGAGGCCGTGCACGGACACCGGGTGCGCACGGCGGGCATTGTGACGGGACGGCAGCGGCCGGGCACGGCCAATGGCACGGTCTTCGTGTCGCTCGAAGACGAAACGGGGGTCATCAACGTGATCGTCTGGCCCGACCTGGTCGAATCGCAGCGCAAGGAATTGCTGGCGTCGTCCTTATTGGGGGTGGAAGGGGTATGGCAGCGCGAGGCGCGTGTGACCCATCTGGTCGCGCATCGTCTGGTCGATCTCTCGTCGATGCTCGGGGAACTCACGGTATCGAGCCGGAACTTTCACTGAGGGGATTTCGACGGGCGGGGCGTGTCTTCGGCGCCTCGGCCGTGTGCGATCGCTCTTGCACAGCCTGTCAGTCGACGCCGTGACGCGCCGACTGACGCAGCACATGCAACTCAATGTGCGACATCCGCCTGTTTGCCGGTCGCTTGCGCAAGTGCGCTCGCTTCTGCTTCGCTGCGCAAGCCGTTGAAATGCGCGTTGAGGAGCACGGCGCTGACCGACGCGAGCAGAATGCCGCTGTGGAAGAACGGTTCGAGTGCGTGCGGCAGCTTCATGAAGAATTTGTCCGACGCCACCGGAATCATCCCCACGCCGATACTGATCGCAATGATGTACAGGTTGTAGCGATTCTTCGAGAGGTCCACCGTCGAGAGAATCTTCACGCCCGTGGCCGTCACCATGCCGAACATCACGATGCCGGCGCCCCCCAGCACGAACTGCGGCACCGACGCCACCACGTGCGCCACCTTCGGAAACGAACCCAGCACGATCAGGATCAGCCCGCCCATCGCGCATACCCAGCGGCTCTTGACACCGGTCACGCCGACCAGCCCCACGTTCTGCGAGAACGAGGTATAGGGGAACGTGTTGAAAATGCCGCCAATCATCGTGCCCAGCCCGTCGACGCGCAAGCCGCGCACCAGCATTTTCCGATCGACCGGACGCCCGACGATGTCGCCCACGGCCAGGAACATGCCGGTCGACTCGATGAACGTCACGAGCATGACCAGTGTCATCGTCGCGATGGCGATCGGATCGAAGCGCGGCACGCCGAAATGGAACGGCATGACGAAGCCGAACCAAGGCGCTTCGGACACGCCCGCAAACGACACCTTGCCAAGCACCATCGCCACGATCGTGCCGAACAGAATGCCCAGCAGCACTGCAATGTTGGCGAAGAAGCCGCGCACGTACTTGGTGATGAACAGAATGCACAGAAGCACGGCGAACGACACGCCCAGATACAGAGGATTGCCGTAGTCCGGATTGCCGAAGCCGCCCGCCGCCCAGTTGATGCCCACGCCCATGAGCGAGATGCCGATCACCGTGATCACGGTCCCGGTCACGACCGGCGGGAAGAGTCGCAGCAGTCTGCCGATGAGCGGCGCGATCAGAATGCCGATCAGGCCGGACGCAATGGTCGCGCCATAGATATCGAGCAGTCCGAGATCGGGATTGGTGCCGATGGCGATCATCGGCGTGACGGCGGTAAACGTCACCCCCATCATGATCGGCAGACGCAGACCGAAGATCCAGAGGCCGAGCGTCTGGATCAAGGTGGCGATCCCGCAGGCGAAGAGATCCGCGTTGATCAGAAACGCCACCTGATCGACCGACATCTTGAGCGCGCCGCCAATGATCAGCGGCACCGCGACCGCTCCCGCATACATCACCAGCACGTGTTGCAATCCCAGCGTGAACAACTTGGGGAGCGGCAGGCGCTCGTCGACCGGATGCACCGGTGCAGCAGCAGGTTGCGTCATGTCTTCTCCTGAGACGACGGTACGAATGGATTTACAGGGCCAAATCGAGCGTAAATTTTTTACCGAAGTGCAGCGAGTGCGGTCAAAAACCACGGGCGCAGCGCCTCACGTTGACCGAGATCGACCACAGGCGCGCCGTCATGGAGAAAAACTGCCGTACGGCGACATAGTATGCCCGCCTGCGCGGTGATGGTCGATGGCCCGCAAAGCCTTATTGCGTAAGGGTGAAACGCGCCGCGCGCCGTGCCGCGACGCGGTGCGCACCAGGATCGGCCGCGCTCGAATCGTCCAGTGCCGGGCGGATGACGCCGGCCGGCGGTCGGCGATCATATCGAATCCGAAATACTAAAGATTGCGCTTGGCGTATGAATCTCGGAGACACTCGTTGCCTGCTGGCCCCACCGTCTCGGTGAGCGTGGCGGAATCGGCCAGCAAGCATGCCGGGGCGGCAGACAGCCGCCGGGACGGGGGTGTCGACGCGGTGCGAACGCGGGATGTGGGCGGAATGGGCGCGGGATGGGCGCGGGATGGGCGCGGGATGGGCACGAGCGACGGATGCGAAGCGAAAGGGAGCTAAATAGAGCGAGAGGGGGCGAAAGGAAGGGAAGGAGGGGAAAGGATGCGCAAGGATGCGAGAGGGCGCGACGGATGCCGAAGGGTGTGGAGGACTGCGATGGGCTGCGCGACGACGGAGATGACGCGTCGCCAAGCCGCCGCACGCTGGCAGGTCGGCGACGGGGTGAGGCAGTGTGCTTCAGCGCCCGCCGGTCGTGCCGGACGGCTTACGAGCGAGCGTGTCGCCCGTATTGCCGGTGCTGGCGTTTTGCTGCGCCACACTTTCGAGCTTGCTGGAGATCTCTTCGCCCATGTGGCGCAGAAACTCCATTTCCTTCGCGCCGATGCCCCCTGCGCACAGGGCACCGCCCCAGTCGCCGTAGAGCAGTGCCACGGTCTGGTTGCGCTGGCGAACCGGCAGCAGGAAGAACGACTTCACGTTTGAGAAATGCTCACGGTGCCACATCGGAATGCGCGGCACGATGCGCGGCTCACGGGCATTGTCGATCAGAATGGCCCGGCCGTTGGTCAGCGCCAGATGGAAGACGTCCGGTTCGAAGGCTTCGGGGAACGTCAGGCCGAGCAGAGGCTGCACGTCGCGTCCGATGCCGAAACGCATTTCGAACACTTTGCCCGCAGGCGCACGCACGAAGGCCGCGCAGTTGACGAAGCCCAGCGACTGCAAAATCGCTTCGAGCGTTAGATTGAGCAGACCGACCGCATCGGTTTCGCCGGTGGCCGCGCGAACTTCCGAGAGGCCGTCGGCCAGACGCCGTGCCGAATCCAGCGGCTTGCCCGCAGGCGGCTGACGCGTGCTCGACGCGCCCGTGCTGATCGCAATGAATTCCTGATGGCTCGTGTCGCGGGCCATTTCCTCGCCCACCGAGACCACTTCGCCAATGTCCAGGGCGAGCCGATCGGCGTAGCGTTCTGCCAGTTCGGCCAGACGCGCGGGGTCGGCCCCGCGCGTGAGTTCCGTCACCATCTCGTTGGACATGTTCGCCACGGCGCACAGCCAGTCGGCGTGCGAGAGCGGGGCGTCGCCGTCCAGATCGATCGGGCGCATGCTCGTCGCAATCGACTCCGGCAACCCCCACTTGCGAGCCGCCGCTTCGGACAGCTCGGCGAACGAGATGCCCAGCACCTGTTCGCAGGCGTCGCTGTCGCTGATGCCTTGCTCGGCAGCGATGGTCTGGATTTCCACCCATTCGGCCGGAAAACAATAGGTCACGAGTAGGCGTGCGACGTGGTGCAGCAACGTGCAGACGACGGCTTCCTCACCGTCGCGAATACCGTTCTTGGACGTGATGTCGCGCGCGAAAGCGCCCGCCAGCGTGGCGCGCGCCAGTTCGCGGGCCATATCGTCGCGGTGCGCCGCCACTTCACCGAAGCCCTCGAGCAGCTTCAGGCTCAGGGCGAGGTGACCGATCGTATCGACGCCCAGAATCATGATCGCGCGCGACACGGTCGTCACGTTGCAGCCGAATGGCGCATACATGGCCGAGTTCGCCAGGCGGATCACCTTCTGGGTGAGGGCGAAGTCGGACAGTACCGACGATGCCAGGTCGGCCGTACTCGTGCTTTCACTTTGCATGGCCGTCACAATGCCCGTGACAGAGCGCTGCAGCGACGGAAATTCGCCGCGCTCGGCCATGCGCTGCCACAACAGTTCGAGCGTTTTTTCTTTAGTCAGGCTCATGGTAGCGGGGTTGTCCGGTCAGTGGCCGACATCCACGTTGAGACGCCTGCTCGCAAAGGCGGCCTCCAGTTCACCCGCAGGCAAGGCCTTCGCCACCAGCCAGCCCTGGATGGAATTGCAGCCGCGATCGATCAGCATCTGCCGTTGTTCTTCCGTCTCGACCCCTTCGGCGATCGACGATAGACCCAGTTCGCGCGCCAGTCCCAGGACCGCCGTCACAATCGTACGGTCGTTCGGTGACGTGGGCATGTCTTTCACGAAGCTGCGATCGATCTTGAGCGCCGAGAGCGGGAAACGCTTGAGGTATCCCAGGCTCGAATACCCCGCACCGAAATCGTCGACAGCAAAGCGCACGCCCAGCGTCTGCAGTTCGCGCAGCACCAAATTGGCTTGTTCCGGGTCGCGCATGAGCACGCTCTCGGTGATTTCGAGCACCAGCCGGTGGCCTTCCACGCCCGAATCGGCAATTGCTTGCCAGACGAGGCTGGGGAACGAGGGATGGTGAAATTGCTGTGCCGAGACGTTGACCGACATGTACAGCCCGTCGAGCCGGGTGCGGTCCCAGCGCGCGAGCTGCATGCAGGCCGCGCGTAACGCCCAGCCACCCAGCAGGTTGATCAGGCCATTGGCTTCGGCCAGCGGAATGAACTCGGCTGGTGAGACCGGGCCGAGTGCCGGATGCCAGCGCATGAGCGCCTCGACACCCTTCACGTTGAGCGAAATCGGATCGCAGATCGGCTGGTAATGCAGGCTGAATTCCCCGTTGTGAATCGCCTCGAACATGGCCGATTCCAGAGAAAACGCCTTGCGATGCAGCGCGCCGAGATCGTCCGTATAGACGCACAGGCCGTTGCGGCCGCGGTCCTTCGCGCAGTACATGGCGGCGTCGGCGTGCTTGATGAGCAGGCCGGCCGAGTCGCCGTGTTGCGGGAAAAACGACACGCCGATGCTCGTCGTGAGGTGCAGCAACTGGTCGCCGACCTGAAACGGTTGCTGCACGGCCGAGAGCAGCCGCTTCATGATCCCGCCGAGCGCCTGTTCGTTATCGCAGCCGGGCAGCACGAGCACGAACTCGTCGCCACCCATGCGCGCGGCCATGTCCGTCTCGCGGATCTGTGCGATCAGGCGAAGACCGGCGTCGCGCAGGAGTTGGTCGCCCACGTCGTGGCCGAGCGAATCGTTGACCTTCTTGAAGCCGTCCAGATCGAGCAGGGCGACGGCAAAGTTCGGACCGCCTTCACGGGCGTGCTGAATGGCTTCGACAATGCACTGCTGAATGTATTGCCGATTTCCCAAGCCGGTCACCGCATCGCGCACGGCCAGATCGGACAGGCGGGCTTCGTTTTCCTTGAAGGCGGTGATGTCTTCGCCGTGCACGAGAAACGACGCGCCCGCACCGGCGATACGAGGGGTGTATTGAGCGATGCGCAAACGCATCCAGACCCGGTCGGTCAGACCGCGCAGCAGACGTACCGTGCACTGTTGGGGGCCCAGCGTCTGGGCGGCGGAAAACGCGTCCTGCAGCAGCGGCACGTCTTCGATGCCGGTCAGCTCGAAGAGCGTGGCGTGATCGATATACTCGCGCGAATATTCGAGCAGGCGCAGGGATGTTTCGGCAATGAAAAGAAAACGGCCATCGGCGGCGACGTGCGCCGAGAGTCCGCCGGTCAGTTCGACCAGCGCTCGTGACAATGCCGGGGCCGGCACAGGGGAATTGGCCTCGGCGATTGCCAGCGCAGGGGTCGAAGGTTCGACCAAAGGCACACCGGCTGGGAGTCGATCTGAACTCATTGTTGTTGTCTGTGCATGCATCACGTCGAGCGCGCTGCGGCTCATGTGTTTCCCCGTACAGGCAAACGCGCTCATGGCCGAACCTCGGTCCGGCAGGTGTCCGATGGATTGTGGGCCATTATAGCTAAAGACGCCAGCGATTTTGGTACCCGCAATCCCGGTTTCATGCCGCTTTCGACAGGATTTCCCTTGTGGGTTTTTTTCCTACAAGGCAATCGGTATTTTTTCCTGCGTGACGGCAGGCGCACGCCCGGATTCGGCCATTGCGGTGCAGCATCGCCACCGACGTGTCCGACCGCTCGGACCGCTTGGCGGCAGCGTGCTGCGCAGAGTGGGCTGCGCAGAGTGGGCTGTGTAGGCTGGGTGGGCTGAACGCTGACGCCCGGCAAAGGCCGGTCTATGCCTGGGCGGGGGACTCGTGGGCGAGCGACCAGGCGATGCACGCACGGGCGAGGGCCGCCGAGGCGTCCAGGCCGAAGCGGCCCAGCGGCGTTTCACAGGTGGCCAGCGCTACCGGGATTTCCGTGCATCCGAGAATGACGCGTTGCGCCCCGGCGGCGAGCAGTTGCTCCATCGCCATGGCGAGCGCCTCGCCGCCGCGGCGCATCTCCCCGGCCTTGGTGAGCCGGATGCCTTCGTTCACGAGCGCCTGGTGCGCCAGCGGTTCGCTCGCCTGGACGAAGCGATAGCCCAGCGCTTCGAGCCTTGGCCGGTAGACGTTGGCGTGGTGCGTGCCTTCGGTGGCCATCAGGCCGATAGGGGCGCCGGGACCGACGCATTGCGACAACTCGCCTGCAACCGCTTCCACCACATCGAGCACGGGCAGCCGCGTGCGATGACGCAGCGCGTCGAGCCACGCGTGGGCCGTGTTGCAGGCGATGGCGATGCAGCCGACGCCCGATTGTTCGAGCGCGTGAACGCCGTCGAGCATGCCGTCGAGCGGAGAGGCGCCGTCGCGCAGCAGGGCTTCGGTGCGGTCGGGAATCTGGGGCACCGAGTACAGAATGAACGGGATGTGATCCTGATCGCGGTTGGCTGGATGTTGGTCGACGATCTTGCGGCAAAGGTCGATGCCGGCGGCGGGGCCCATGCCGCCGAGGATGCCGAGCGTGGCGTGCGAGTTCATGAGGGTGGCCATCTGGGGGGGAGCGGCGAACGTCGGTCGGGATCGAGTGCGGTGCAGGGACCCGGCGGGGGGCCCTGCACAACGCACGGTCCGTCAGGATCAGTCGTAAGCCTTGGTGATCGGATCCTTGAACATGGCGCGCATCTCGGCCGTCATCGGGTAGTTCAAGTTCTGGTTCTTCGGCGGAACCGGTTGCGTGAACCACTTGTTGTACAGCTTCTCCATTTCGCCGGATTTTTCCATGTTGGCGATGACCGTGTCGACGACCTTGGTGAAGGCCGGATCGTCCTTGCGCAACATGCACGCGTAGTTTTCGAACTGAAGGTTCGGGCCGACGACTTCATAGCCCTTGGCTTCCTCGGGCGACAGGGCGGCGCGCTGACCATAGAGCAGCGGCTCGTCCATCACGAAGGCCACGGCGCGGCCCTGCTTGACGGTCAGGAAGCCATCCGAGTGTTCCTTCGTCTGGATCAGATTGAAGCCGATCTCGCCCTTCTTGCCCGAGAGAATGCGGTCGGCGGTCGTGCCGGCGGTCGTCGAGATGGTCTTGCCCTTCAGGCTGTTCAGGTCGGTGATGCCCGAGCCCGTCTTGGCGATCATCTTGATCGAGTACAGGAAGATGTTGTGCGAGAAGCCCACCTGCTTCTCGCGCTCGAACGTGTGCGTGGTCGAGCCGCACTCCAGATCGATCGTGCCGTTCTGCACCAGCGCGATGCGGTTCTGCGACGTGATCGGCGTTTCCGTGACCTTCAGCTTCGGCAGGTTGAGGTCTTTCTTCACGGCGTCGACGATCTTGAGCGCGATTTCCTGCGAGTAGCCGATCGTCTTGCCCGAGTTGTCCGTGTACGAGAACGGAATCGACGACTCGCGCACCCCGAGAGCGATCACGCCGGTGTCCTTGATCTTCTTGAGCGTGCCCGTGAGTTCCTGCGCGCTCGCGGTTTGCGCGAACAGGGCGGCAGCGGCGCTGACGAGCAGCAGGGGAGCAAACAGCTTCTTCATGGTCTCTGTCCTATCGGAAGTGAATGGCGCGGTGGTCCGCGCCGTTGGAATGCCAAACGCCAAAAACTCTGATACAACCCGGCACGTTCTCCCGCCGGTCCCCGTGGGAGCGATGCCTTCGATACGCCGCGTCCTGCCTCGACGTGACGGCAATCGACCCGGGCGGCCCGCCAGCATCGAGCTGCGTGATTTACCCGGCCTGCCGGGCAAACCCTGCCAGATCGACGGCGGGACGCTTGCCGTCGATGGCATCGGCCATCATGCGCGCCGCGCCCATCGACAACGTGAAACCCAATCCCCCATGGCCGACGTTCAGCCACAGATTGCCCAGCGTGGCCGCACGCTCGATGATCGGGCGGCCGTGCGGTGTGGCCGGGCGCATGCCGGTCCACGCCAGCGGGGCATGCGCCGCGCTCAACGCGGGGAACAGCCCCGCCGAGAGCGTGCGCAATGCATCGATGCGAGTCGCGGCGATGCGATCGTCGTAACCCACCAGGTCGGCCATGCCCGCCACGCGCAAATGCTCGCCGAGGCTGGCGTAGACGACCTTGTTGTCGGCGTCCGTCACCGAGACCTGCGGCCGTGCGTCGACCGGCGCGTCGCGGTACGTCAGGCTGTAGCCCTTGAGCGGGTACAGCGACACCGACTCGCCGGCCGTGCGCAGCAACGGCATGGCCGCCAGACCGTTGGCTACGACGCAGGCATCGACGGCGATGTCGCCCGTGCGCGTACGAATGGCCCGCACGGTGCCGCCGCGCGCATCGAATCCGGTCACTTCGCGCTCGAACAGCAGCGTGCCGCTCGCGTGTTCGCCCACGAGCCGCGCCAATTCCTTGCACAGCAAGTGGCAGTCGCCGGTGCCTTCGCCCGGCGTATGAATCCCACCCGCCAGCTCTCCGGCGATCTTGTCCAGCGCGGGCTCCAACGTCGCGCAGGTCGCGGCGTCGACACGCCGTTGCGCATAGCCGAGGCCGTTGGCGAGTTCGAGCGATCGCTCGGCGGCGGCCAGCTTGCCTGCGTCGCGGTACACCACCAGCTTGCCGCTCAATCGGTAATCGAACGATACCGATTCCTGCGTCAGAAATTCCTGCATCACCTCGCGGCTATGCAGGCCGAGCGAGAGCAGGCGTAGCGTGGAGCTTGCGTTCGCCTGCGCATTGCAATGCTTGACAAACTCGATCGACCAGCGCCAGAAGTCCGGATCCAACGACGGTTTGATTCGCAGCGGCCCCGTGCGAGAGAACAGCAGCGATGGCAATTGCGAGAGCACGCCGGGCGCGGCGAGCGGCGAAACGTAGCCGTAGCTGAGTTGGCCGCCGTTGGCGAAACTGGTCCCCAGACCCGGCGCGCTCGCTGCGTCAACGACAGTGACCTCGTGGCCTGCGCGAAGCAACTGATACGCGCTGGCGAGGCCGACAATGCCCGCCCCGATGACTCCAATATGCATAGCAATGAATAACAACGAAAAACGCCAGGGAATGCAAGGCGGGAAAATATTCGCAGAGGGAGGACGGGGCCCTCGCGGTCGTTTTCCTGCACAGCCTTTGCTACGCAGTGTAGAGCGAGAAAATTCGGTAACCTATGCGGATTTGAGGCAGCATATGTCTTTTGGCTATAGGGTCGGCGCCGCCGATCCGGTATCGGCGACCGGGAGACGACGTCAGGCATGAAATTGCGGCATATCGAGACGTTTCGTGCGGTGGTGCTCACAGGCTCGGCCAGCGGTGCTGCGCAATTGCTCAACGTATCGCAACCGGTCGTGTCGCGCGTGTTGCAACACGCCGAACAGCAACTCGGCTTCAAGCTGTTCGACCGGGTCAAGGGCCGGCTCGTGCCCACGGCCGAAGCCCGCCGTCTCTATCCCGATGTCGAACGCATCTTCAGCGATCTGGAACGGCTGCGCACCACGTCGCGCAACCTGCGTCAGCATGGCGTGGGGCATCTGCGCATCGCCGCGACGCCGAGCCTCGCGCAGAGTCTCTTGCCTGCGGCCATCGAGCGCATGCGGCGCGCGCATCCGGACGTCGTTTTCGAGCTCATCACGCACCATACGACCGAGATGATTACGGCGATCCTCACGTCGTCGGTCGACGTGGGCATCGTTTCGGCGCCGCCGATGGCGGCCGGTATCGTGAGTCGTCCGGTGGCGCAGGGGCATATCGTGCTGGCGGTGCCTGCGTCGTGGCCGAAGCTCTCGCGTCGCGGGCCGGCAAGTGCAGACGCGCTCGCGGGGCGCGATCTCATCAAGTTGCACGATGACACGCCGCTTGGCGCCTTGATCAACGAGCGTCTCGAGCAGACCGAATTGCTGCAGGACGCCGAGGTGATGGTGCAGACCTATTCGCTCGCCGCCGCGCTCGTCGAGCACGGTTTGGGCTATGCGCTGCTCGATCAATTCACGGCGGCAAGTGCGCATGTGCAGGCGCAGCGACTTTACCGCGTCGCACCGGCCATCGAATTTCCGGTCGAGATGTTGCGACCGTCGCACGAACCGGAGTCCGTACTCGCCGACACGCTGCGGCGGCATCTGGCGGACGTGGCCGGCGAACTGAGCGAACGCGCCGATGCGCTGTGCGAAGCGCGGGAGATCGTGCTGGCGCCGGACGAGGATGCCGACGAGCAGTGAGTCTGCCGCCAAGGCTCACCGGCAGCCGGGTTCGCTTTTCACTTCAAAGTAGGTAAACGGCTGAGGCTGGAGCTTGCTGGCCAACGACGGATAGTTCGCTTGCACGAAGCGCCGCGCGCCCGCCATGTCGAACGCCGTGCGCAGCCAGATTTTGCCGTCATGGCTATCGAGTGCCAGCGTGCCCGCGTAGATCACGTCGCCTCGGCGCACCTGCACCGTGGGCACCTTGCGGCCTTTGCAATAGCGAAAGCGATAGCTGTTGTCGGCTGGGGTGAACTCCATCGGACCGAAGCGCTCGTTGCGCATGAGGGGCGAGACGCGCATTGCCACGAAGCCGTGCGTGGGCGGATTGGTGTTGAGGGTGCGGGTGAACTTGCCGCCGACAATGCCGTTGACCGTCTGCGAGAAGTCCGAATAATTCCACGGACCCCAGGTGCTTTGCAGCGGCGTGTCGAGGCCGACGATGACGATGGCGTACTCGTCGAGCGTGTCCGCCGTGAGGGCCGGGTTCGGCGGCACGCCCTGAGTACTGCACGCGGCCAGCCAGCCAGCGGCGGGTAGGGCGAGGGCTGCGCGTCGCGCACGCCGCGCGACAGGAGAGCACCACAGGGTACGCAATGACCTCATTGCTGCCTCCTCGCCGCGCGCGGCGCTCAGGGGGACGACCCGATAACAGGGGCGAACGAACAGGGGCGAACGAACAGGGGCGAACGAACAGGGGCGAACGTCAGTCCTGCAGGAATCTTACCTTGACCTTGCGGCCCTTGACGCGGCCGTCGGACAACTTGCGCAACGCCACGGGGGCGATGTCGCGCTCCACTGCAATATACGTGAAGTTATCCAGCACATTGATCTTGCCGATCTGGCTGGCGGCAAAGCCGGCCTCTCCGGTGAGTGCGCCGAGGACGTCGCCCGGACGGATCTTGTCCTTCTTCCCGCCCAGCATCTGGAGCGTGACCATCGGTGGGAGCAGATGCCCGCTCCCCGACGGCGTGAGTTCCGAGAGCTTGTGCCATGGCACTTCACGCCCGAGCGCGGCTTCGAGGTTGCCCACGCGGCCCATCTCGTCCATGCTTGCCAGGCTGAAGGCCCAGCCCTCCTCGTCGGCGCGGCCGGTGCGGCCGATGCGGTGCACGTACACCTCGGGGTCGGGCGTCACGTCGACATTGATTACGGCTTCGAGTTGCGCGATGTCCAGCCCGCGCGCGGCCACATCGGTGGCGACCAGCACCGAGCAACTGCGGTTCGCGAACTGAATCAGCACCAGGTCGCGCTCACGCTGTTCCAGTTCGCCGTGCAGCGTCAGGGCGTGGAAGCCCTCGGCGTGCAGCACGTCGGTCAGATCGCGGCATTGCGCGCGGGTATTGCAGAACGCGATGGTGCTGACCGGGCGGAAATGATCGAGCAACTGGCCCACGGCGTGCAGCCGTTCCTCGTCGCGCACTTCATAGAAGCGCTGGCGAATCTTGCTCGCGTCGTGCTTCTCGGCCAGACGAATTTCGCGCGGCGTGCGCAGCAGGCGCTGTGCGAGCTTGCCGATGCCCTCCGGATACGTGGCCGAGAAGAGCAGCGTTTGGCGCGAGGCGGGCGTTTGGCGTGCGACCGTGGCGATGTCGTCGAAAAAGCCCATATCGAGCATGCGATCGGCTTCGTCGAGCACCAATGTCTTGATCCCGGCGAGCGAGAGCGTGCCGCGTTCGAGGTGATCCATGATGCGGCCCGGCGTGCCGACGACGACGTGGGCACCGTGGGCGAGGCTTTCCGCCTGCGGACGCAGCGGCGAGCCGCCGCACAGGGTGAGTACCTTGATGTTGTCTTCGGCGCGGGCGATGCGTCGCACTTCCTGCGCGACCTGCTCGGCGAGTTCGCGCGTGGGGCAGAGTACGGCGGCCTGAACCGCGAAATCCCGGGCGTCGACGCGCTGAAGCAGGCCGAGCGCGAACGCTGCGGTCTTGCCGCTGCCGGTCTTGGCTTGGGCGATGATGTCCTGCCCGGCGAGGATATCGGGCAGCGACGCCTGTTGAATGGGCGTCATCGCGTTGTAACCGAGCCGTGCGAGGTTCTCCTGCATGGCAGGCGAGAGCGGCAGGCTCGAGAAGGGGGCGCTGTCGGTGCGCGAATCGGTGGCTTTTGAGTTCATGCGCAATTATACCGGGCAGGTCGGGGCCGCAAGTATCGGTTAAGCGAATGCGGCGTTGCCAGTCCGGGGCCGCTGGGCGTAGCATGGCCTTGCCTGTCGATGTCGGGTCCATTCCAGCAGAGGTTGCCCATGCCCGCGAATTCGGAAGAGAAGGTCCGCCAGCACATGGCGGAAGTCGTCACGATGGCTGGCGAGCGCGCGCCCGATGTCGCGGCGCTGTTCGAGCCGTTCGTGAGGCATTACTACGGTTTGGCCGATCCCGAGGACGTTGTCTCACGCAGTGTCGCCGATCTTTATGGCGCGGCGATGGCGCACTGGCAACTCGGCCAGAAGTTCGTCAGCGGCGAGCCGCGCGTGCGCATCTACAATCCCACCCTCGATCAGCACGGCTGGCATTGCAGCCATACCGTCGTCGAGATCGTCAACGACGACATGCCGTTTCTCGTCGATTCGGTGACGATGGAGATCAACCGGCAGGGCCTTGCACTGCATTCCGCGTTTCACCCGGTCTATCGCATCAAGCGCGATGCCTCGGGTAAGCGCCTCTCGGTGGCGCCGGGCGGCGGTCTGGGGCAGGCGGCGTTCGCCGGTGAGCGTGCCGACGCCGGGCCGGACGTTGGGGCGGACGTTGGGGCGTTACTCGCGCCCGGCGAGGCTCGCGAGACGGTGTCCAACGGCGTCGATGCCACGGCCGACGGCGGCCGTTTCGAATCCTATATCCATATTGAAGTCGACCGATTTTCCGAGCCCGAGCGCATGCAGGCGCTGGCCGACGGGTTGCAGCGCGTGCTTGGCGATGTCCGCGCGGCGGTGGAGGACTGGCGTGCGATGCAGGGCGCGGCTCAGGCCGCTGTGGAAGCGCTTGCGCAGCGTGCCGAGCAACCGGGGGTGAGTCCGCAGGCGCGCGCAGAGATCGACGAAGCGCAGGCGTTTCTCAACTGGATGCTGGCACGCCACTTCACATTTCTCGGCTATCGCGACTACGAACTGGTCGTACGGGACGGCGAGCACTATCTGCAAGGGGTGACCGGCACCGGCCTCGGCGTGCTGCGCGAGGCACGCCGCGATGCCAGCGCGCCGGATATGACGCCGCTGTCGCCCGGCGCGATCGGCATCATCCAGACGAGTGCGCCGATCTTTCTGACGAAGGCGAACTCGCGGGCGAGCGTGCACCGTCCCGGCTATCTCGATTACGTGGGTGTCAAGCGTTACGATGCGCAAGGGCGCGTGTGCGGCGAGCGGCGCTTCCTTGGGCTGTACACGTCGAACGTCTACATGGTGCCGGCCGACGAAATTCCGCTCGTGCGGCGCAAGGTTGCGCAAGTGATCGGACGCACCGGTTTCCTGCCCAACGGGCATCTGGCCAAGACGCTCGCCACGATCCTCGAACAATACCCGCGCGACGAACTTTTCCAGATCGATGTCGATCCGCTGTCCGACATCGCGCTGGGCATACTGCGTTTGCAGGAGCGTCAGCGCACGCGGCTGTTCGTGCGGCGCGACCGTTTCGATCGCTTCGTGTCGTGCCTCGTGTTCGTGCCGCGCGACAAATTCAACACGGATCTGCGCGTGCGCGTGCAGAATCTGTTGCAGGCGGCCTATCACGGGACCAGTGTCGAGTTCACACCGCAGCTCTCCGAGTCGATGCTCGCACGCATTCACATCACCGTGCGCACCGAGCCGGGGCATGTGCCGGATGTCGACGTGAACGAACTGGAAGCGCGCATCGTCGAGGCCACCCGCCGCTGGCAAGACGACCTGTCCGACGCGCTGCGCGAGCAATTGGGCGAAGAGCGCGGCACGCGTGCACTACGACGGTACGCGCACGCGTTTCCCTCCGGGTATCGAGAGGACTACGTTGCACGCGTGGCGGTACGCGACGTCGAACTGATCGAGCCGCTGCTGAGCGCCGTGCAGGCGGAGCAGGGAGAGCAAGCGGAGTCTGGCGTCGCCACGCCGCTTGCGATGCAGCTTTACCGGCCGCTGGAGGCCGCGCCGGGCACATTGCGCTTCAAGATCTATCAGGCGGGCGAGCCCATTGCGCTCTCGCGCAGCCTTCCGATGCTGGAGCACCTCGGCGTGCGCGTCAACGACGAGCGCCCGTATCGCATCGAGCCTGCCGACGGGGGCGTTGTCTGGATGCACGACTTCGGGATGACGAGTCTCGACGGTGCGGATGTCGATCTGGAGCATGGCCGCTTGCGTTTCGAGGAAGCCTTCGCGCGTATCTGGGCGGGCGACGTCGAGAACGACGACCTCAACCGGCTGGTCTTGCGCGCCGGACTGACCTGGCGCGAAGTGCGTATTTTGCGTGCCTACGCGAAGTACATCCGCCAGGTGGGTTCGACGTTCAGCAACGCGTACATCGAGAATGCGTTGACGGGCAATCCGTCGATTGCGGGCATGCTGGTGCGTTTATTCCTTGCGCGCTTCGATCCGTCGCTGGAGGCGCAGGCGAGGGCATCGCATGCAGAGCGACTGCGTGGGCAAATTCATGCGGCGCTGGAAGACGTTCCCAATCTCGACGAGGACCGCATTCTGCGCCAATTCCTGGGGGTACTTGAGGCGACATTGCGCACCAACTACTTCCAGACGGGCGACGATGGCGTGACGCAAAAGACTTACCTGTCGTTCAAGTTCGATCCGTCGAAGGTGCCGGGCCTGCCCGAGCCCAAGCCGATGTTCGAGATCTGGGTGTATTCGCCGCGTGTGGAGGGGGTGCATCTGCGGGGCGGGCGAGTCGCGCGTGGCGGCCTGCGCTGGTCGGATCGCCGCGAGGACTTCCGCACCGAGGTGCTGGGGCTCGTCAAGGCGCAGATGGTGAAGAACACCGTCATCGTGCCGGTCGGCTCGAAGGGCGGTTTCGTGGTGAAGCAGCCGCCGCCGCAGGGCGACCGGGATGCGTACCTGGCGGAGGGCGTGGCGTGTTACCAGACCTTCCTGCGCGGTTTGCTGGATCTGACCGACAACTATGTCGACGGCCAACTGGTGCCGCCGCCGCAAACCGTGCGCATCGATGGAGACGATCCCTATCTCGTCGTTGCGGCCGACAAGGGAACGGCGACCTTTTCCGATTATGCGAACGCCATCTCGGCGGAGTATGGGTTCTGGCTTGGCGACGCCTTCGCGTCGGGCGGGTCGGTCGGTTACGACCACAAGAAGATGGCGATTACGGCGCGTGGCGCGTGGGAGTCCGTCAAGCGTCATTTCAGCGAGATGGGGGTCGACACGCAGACACAGGACTTCACGGTGGTGGGCATTGGCGACATGTCGGGCGACGTGTTCGGCAACGGCATGTTGCTCTCGAAGCACATTCGTCTCGTAGCGGCATTCGACCATCGGCACATCTTCCTCGACCCTACGCCCGATGCTGCGGCGTCGTTCGCGGAGCGCGAGCGCATGTTTCAGCTACCGCGCTCGAGTTGGGCCGACTACGACACGCGGCTGATATCGGACGGGGGCGGCGTGTTCGCACGCACGGCCAAGGCCATCGCCCTGTCGGCGCCGGTGCGTGAACTGCTCGGCACCGAGGCCACCGAGATGGCGCCGAACGACCTGTTGCGCGCGTTGCTCAAAGCGCCGGTCGATCTGCTCTACAACGGTGGCATCGGTACATACGTGAAAGCGAGCACCGAGACGCATGCGCAGGTGGGCGATCGCGCCAACGACGGCTTGCGCGTGAATGGTGCCGAGCTGCGCTGCAAGGTGGTGGCCGAGGGGGGCAATCTCGGGCTGACGCAGCTCGGGCGGATCGAGTATGCGCAGCGTGGCGGTCGCATCAACACCGACGCCATCGACAATTCGGCGGGTGTCGATTGTTCCGATCACGAAGTCAACATCAAGATACTTCTAGGCCTTGTCGTGACGGATGGTGAAATGACGCTCAAGCAGCGCAACGCGTTGCTCGCCGAAATGACCGAGGAAGTCGGCACGCTTGTGCTGCGCGACAACTATCTACAGACACAGGCGCTGTCGCTCGGGCGGCTGCGTTCGGTGGCGTCGCTCGACGACGATGCGCGCTTCATGCGGTATCTGGAGCGGGCGCAGCGGCTTGCGCGCGCCATCGAGTTTCTGCCTGACGACGACGCGCTCGACGCGCGGCGTGCGGCTGGCGCGGGGCTGACGTCCCCTGAGCGCGCGGTACTCATGGCCTACAGCAAGATGTGGCTCTACGACGTGTTGCTCGCGAGCGATCTGCCCGATGCCGAGTACGTCGCCGAAGACCTTCCTTCGTACTTTCCTACGCCGCTCGCGAGCCGATGCGGGGCGGCGATGCTGCGTCATCCGCTCAAGCGGGAAATACTCGCGACAATGCACGCCAATGCGCTCGTCAACCGGGCGGGGGTGACGTTCGTGCATCGGCTCAGCGAGGAGACCGGCGCCGAGCCGGCGGATGTCGTGCGGGCCAGCCTGGCAGCGCGTGGGGCCTACGGCCTCGACACGCTGTGGGGCGAGATCGACGCGCTCGACGCGCGGGTCTCGCACGAGACGCAGGCGGCGTTGTTCGCCGCCATTGCGCAGTGGCATGAGCAAGCCACCTTGTGGTTCCTGCGGCGGCGCTTGACCGACGTACCGCAGACGGTCGAGCGTTTGCGCAACGTGCTCGCCCCGATTCTGCCGACGCTGGACACGCTGGTGAGCGGCGAGGCGGCCGATGAAGCGCGCACCAGATGCCAGGCCATGATCGATGCGGGGGTGCCGCCGTCGCTCGCCCAAACGGCGGCGGGCATTGGCGCGCGGGTGGCGTTGCTCGACGTTGCCGAAGTGGCGAACACCAGCGGGTGCGAACCGGCGCTTGCCGCGCAGGTGTATTTCGCGCTCGATGCGCCGCTCGGCTATGGCTGGTTGCAGGCCGGCGTGCTGGGGCTTCCGATGCAGACGCACTGGCAGCGTCTGGCGCGTGCCACATTGTTAGAGGAATTGTCGGTGCTGCGCCGGCGCGTGACGGCGAGCGTGCTGGCTACCGATGTGGCGTCTCGCGATGACGGCCATGCCGCCGAGGGTGCCGACGGAAGTCCCGCGGCCAAGCGCGTTGCCCACTGGGAGGCGGCACATGCGGAGTCGCTGGCGCGCTACCACCGTGTGTTGGCCGATCAAGTCGCATCCGGCAATGCCGACCTCGCGATGTTATCGGTCAGCCTGAAAGCGCTTGCGGAAGTGGGGAGCTGACGCCCAGAACCCCCCGCAATACGCCTCCAAGCAACGTCCACTTTTAAGCGTTTACACAAAACGCGTGAAACGGCGTATCATCCGGGAAAACCCTAGGATTGAGTTGACCTGCGCGAATGCTTGCCCGTCGTGCAGGTTGGCGCTTCCTGGGGTTTCGTCGATTCCTGAACTCCTGCGCAATGCCTAACGAAACCCGCCCTGCGAACGGACAGTTCGCGACGACGTTGCAGATCGTCTCCACCGTGTTCTTCACGTTCCTTTGCTATCTGACGATCGGTTTGCCGCTCGCGGTGCTGCCGTCGTTCGTGCATGTCGATCTGGCATACAGTTCGGTCATCGCCGGCTTGGCCATCAGTGTCCAGTACCTTGCGACGTTGCTCTCGCGCCCCTACGCCGGGCGCACCGCAGATGCCTGGGGGCCCAAGCGCACGGTCTTGTGCGGGCTCGTGGCGTGCGGCGCATCGGGGTTGCTCGTGGCCTTGGGCGGCGTGTTCTCCGGCGTGCCGTGGTTGTCGCTCCTCACGCTGATCGTCGGACGTCTCGTGCTCGGTTTCGGCGAGAGCTGGGTATCGACGGGCGCCATCATGTGGGGGATAGGCCAGGTGGGTCCGTCGCACACTGCGCGCGTTATCTCATGGAACGGCGTAGCGACCTATGGCGCGCTCGCGCTGGGTGCTCCGCTGGGCGTTGCCCTCGACAATGCGTATGGCATCGAAGTGCTTGGCGGTGCCGTCGCGCTGGCCGGCGTGGCCGGTCTGCTGCTGGCGCGCATGAAGCGTGCGACGCCAGTCATACATGGCGAGCGTCTTGCGTTTCGGGCTGTGCTCGGCCGCGTGTTGCCGTTTGGCATGGGCCTTGCCTTGGGTTCCATTGGTTTTGGGGCCATCTCCACGTTCATCACGTTGTACTACGCCAGCCATCATTGGGACAACGCGGCGCTTGCGTTGACCGCATTCGGCGTGTGCTTCATGGGGGTACGACTGATCCTGGGCAGCAGCATTGCCCGCTTCGGCGGTTACCGTGTAGCGATGACGTCGTTTGCGCTCGAGGCCTTCGGTTTGATCGTGCTCGGCATCGCTCCGACGGGATTCACGGCATTGCTTGGTGCGGCGCTCTCGGGGGCTGGGTTCTCGCTGGTGTTCCCGTCGCTGGGTGTGGCGGCGGTCAACCTGGTCCCGGCACAAAACCGTGGCGCGGCGCTTGGCGCGTACTCCGTGTTTCTCGATGTCGCGCTTGGCGTGACGGGACCGGTGGCTGGCTTGATCGTGGGTGCCTACGGGTACGCCGAAGTCTACCTGTGTGCTGCCGTGGCTGCCCTCGCGGCCGTCGTACTCACACTGTGGATGGCGCGTGCCGAACAGGCGCGCGACGCAGGCAAGAAAGTCGTCCAAACCGCGTAATGCCCTTCAACGGTGTGCCTAGGTCGCCTTGCTTCGGTGGGCGGCCACAAGAGTGGCCAGTCGTTTGACCAGTTCGGGTATACGCGTCGCGTCCGTATCGCCATAGCCGATCACGAGGCCGTTATCCGTTGGTTGCGGATCGAGTGCAAAGCTTGATAGGGCGCGGGGGCCGATGCCTTCGCGCTGTGCTGCCGCCACGATGGTCTGATCGGGGAAAGCGGGGTCGAGCCGCACGGTCAGGTGAAGCCCGCAGCGCTCGCCGATCACGGCATATGCCGGGTCGAAGTCGGAGGCCAATGCGTTGCGCAACGCGGTCTGGCGTTCCCGATAGAGGCGGCGCATGCGACCGAGATGCCGTGCGAACTGACCGCTGCGGATGAAATCGGCCAGCGCGAGTTGTTCGAAGCGGTGTCCGCCGCGCAGGAGTTCTTCGAGCGCGTCGCGCGCTTGCGTGGCGAGCGTCGCGGGCAGAATCAGAAAGCCCAGACGCAGCGCGGGAAACATCGTCTTGCTGAACGTCCCTACGTAGACCACGGGTGCGTCGGGCACCATTCCTTGCATGGCGGCGATCGGTTCGCCTTGATGGCGAAATTCGCTGTCGTAATCATCTTCCAGAATCCAGGTGCCGTGACGGCGTGCCTGAGCGATCAAATCGAGGCGGCGCGATGCGCAGAGCACGCTGCCGAGCGGATATTGATGCGAGGGAGTGACATACACCAGTCGTGGGGGCGCGCGTTCCCATAGTTCACTTGGAATCATGACACCTTCATTATCGACTCGCAGCGGTTGGAGCCGGACGTCGCTGGCGTGGAACGCGGCCTTGGCGCCGCGATAGCCGGGGTCTTCCATCCAAACCGTGTCGCCTGGGTCGGTGAGCAGGCGGACACAGAGGATGAGCGCTTCGTGAGCGCCTTCCGTGATTACGACTTGCGAGGGGTGGCAACGGACGCCACGCGAGATACGCAGATGTGCGGCGATGGCATCACGCAGCGCGGGTTCGCCGAGTGGGTCGCCGTAATGGTAGTGGCGGGGTTGGGCTTCGCGCATGACGCGTTCGAGCGTGCGGCGCCAGGTGCTTGAGGGAAAGCGGGTGAGGGCGGGGACGCCGGGTGTAAATGGGAGGGGGGATTCATCGGCGCGCGCTGCGTGGCGGGTGGCGGGCAGGCGTTGGATGCGGCGGGAGGCGCGCGGCGTGGGAGGGGTGTCGTTGGGGGGGGAGGGAGGGGGAGGTGACGGTGAGTCGTTGGGGGATTTGGGCTGAGCGGATTGGGTGGCTTTGGTGGCGGAGAGCGGATCGAGGCAGAGGTGGGCGACATGGGTGCCGAGTCGGTGGGGCAGGATGAAGCCTTCGGCGGCGAGTTGATCGTAGACGATGGAAACGGTGTTGCGCGAGATAGCGAGGTTATCGGCGAGGGTGCGGGAGGCGGGGAGTCGAGCGCCGGCGGGTAGACGGCCTTCGAGAATGGCGAGTTTGAGGCGGGTGAGGAGTTGTTTTTGGAGGGAGGAACTGCGTTCGGGCGTGGTGTTCAGGGGGCTATCGAATAGATCGGCGACGTTTTGGGGAGTTTGATCGTGGGGCGCGGGCATGGTGGCGAAGGAGAAGGGTGAGAAAGAGAATAGGGAATAGGGAATGGGGAATGGGGGGGAGGTGTTCAGGCCTGACTGTGGGCGTTTGAGGCCGGACCGGGGCCCCATCCTGCAACGAGTTGGGTCACTGTTTGAGTGGCGGGATGGGGCTCCGGTCTGGCTTGCTGAGGGGGTTGGGGGTTGGGAGGGGCTTCGGGTCCCTGGCTTGCAGACGGGTTTGGGGGACGGGGGAGGGCTTCCGGTCCGGCTTGCGGAGATATGTGGGTGGCGGGATGGGGCCGAGGTTTGGGTAGCTGAGGCGTTGGCACCATGAGATTCCGTGATCGTGGTGCTTTTCATCGTACCACCGACGCGATACTGTGGGCGTCATGATCTGAGTGCCGAGTCGATTTCTGGAGACAAACGACATGACTGACGCGCCGAACTTCAACGAATACGACCAACCGATTGGCAGGCCGCTGCCTGATTGGGTGCCGCGAGCGCAGCCGCCGAGGGCGTCGATTGGTGGGCGGTACTGTCGGGTTGAGCCGATCGATGTGGAGCGTCATGTGAAGGACCTGTACGAGGCCTACGCAAGTGCTGCGGACGGTCGTGACTGGACGTACATGAGTGTGGGGCCGTTCCTGGACTTCGACAGCTATTACGCGCATGCGACCAAGATGGCGGCGTCTGCGGACCCGTTGCATCACGCGATCATCGATCTGGCGACGGGAAAAGCGGTGGGCACGTTGGCGCTCATGCGCATTGATGCGGCGAATGGGGTGGTCGAAGTCGGGCACGTGGCGTACTCGCCGTTGCTCAAACGTACGCGTGCGGGCACCGAGGCGCAGTACTTGCTCATGCGGCGTGTATTCGACGAGATGGGGTATCGTCGCTACGAGTGGAAATGCGATTCGCTCAATGCCCCATCGCGTCGCGCTGCGGCGCGTTACGGCTTCACGTTCGAGGGCATATTCCGGCAGGCGATCGTCTACCGGGGCCGCAGCCGCGACACTGCGTGGTTCTCCATCACTGATGGTGAGTGGCCGGCCATCAGTCGTGGCTTCGAACAATGGCTCTCGCCGGAGAATTTCGACGCACAGGGCCGGCAACGTGCGGGGCTGGCCGCATTGATTTCGGCAGCGAAAGCGTAGGCGGCGAGTCGCGGCGGCCACCGTCGGTACGCGCTTGCACCGCCAAGTAAAACGGCCCGCCGGGGACATCGCCGGCGGGCCGTTTTTACTACGGGGATGTCGCAGCGATCAACCCGGGAAGAACACGTACTTCAGCACGAAGAGCACCGCGATCACCCAGGCGGCTGGGTGGACTTCCTTCGCGCGGCCCGTGAACAGCTTGAGTACGGCGTACGAAATGAAGCCGAAGGCGAGGCCCGTCGCGATCGAGTAAGTGAACGGCATTGCCAGCGCGGTCAATGCGGCCGGGGTTGCTTCGGTGATGTCGTCCCATTCCACGTCGAGCAGCTCGCGCAGCATCAGACCGGCCACATAGAGCAGTGCCGGGGCAGCCGCGTAAGCGGGGACCGAGCCGGCGAGGGGCGCGATAAACAGGGCGAGAATGAAGAGCACGGCGATCGTGAGCGCGGTCAGGCCGGTGCGTCCGCCCGCTTGCACGCCCGAGGCGCTCTCGACATAAGCCGTCGTGCTGCTCGTGCCCAGCAGCGACCCGATGAAAATCGCAATCGAGTCGGCGAAGAGCGCGCGACCGAGGCCCTTGTAATGCGTGCCTTCAAGCAAACCGGCGCGCTTGGCCACGCCCATCAGCGTACCTGTCGCGTCGAACACTTCCACCAGCACGAACGCCAGAATGACGTGAACGAAGCCTGCGTGCAGTGCGCCCGGAATGTCTAGCTGGAGGAACGTTGGGGCCAGGCTTGGCGGCATGGCGAATACGCCCTGGAACTGGTTCAGACCTAGCACCATCGAGAGAATCGTCACCGCCAGAATGCCGATCAGAATGGCGCCGCGTACACGCAGCGCGTCGAGCACCGCAATCAGGAAGAAGCCGAAGATCGCGAGCAGGGCTTGCGGCGAGTGGAGATCGCCCAGGCCGATCTTCGTCGCCGGATTGGCAACGACCACGCCTGCGTTACCGAGCGCGATGATCGCGAGGAACAGCCCGATACCGGCGGCAATCGCACATCGTAGCGATTTGGGCACCCCGGCAATCAGCCACGAGCGTATGCCCGTGACGGTCAGGATAATGAACAGACACCCGGAGATGAACACGGCCCCGAGTGCCTGCTGCCACGTGTAACCCATCGCGCCCACGACGGTGAAAGCGAAGAAGGCGTTCAACCCCATGCCGGGCGCCATGCCGATCGGGTAGTTGGCGACGAAGGCCATCACCACCGAGCCGATCGCGGCGGCGAGACAGGTCGCCACGAACACGGCGCTCTTGTCCATGCCCGTCGTGCCGAGAATATTGGGGTTGACGAAAATGATGTACGACATGGTGAGGAAGGTCGTGAGACCTGCCACCATTTCGGTGCGTACACTGGAGCCGTGCTCCTCGAGTTTGAAAAATTTGGTCAGCAACGCTCTCTCCTTGTGACGTTGTTATGCCGTTGTCCGTGTGCAGCGGGGCGCGCGCATTGTACTGCGAGCGCGACCGTGCCGCCGAGTTTGTCAGAACTTGGTGCGCATGCCCACCCCAAAAGTATTTCCGGCTTCCAGCCCGGACACCTTGTCGTTCAGATAGGCCAGATACAGATCGGTGCGCTTCGAGAGGTTGTAGTCATAACCGACGGCCCAGGTGTTTCGGCTGATGTCGTTCATCCCCGAATTCCGGGTATAGGCGTACGACGCCATGACACTGCCGCCCCCAAGCGGCACCGACACCCCCAACTGAGCGCCGTTCGAGGTCAGGTTGCCGCCGGTAATCGTGTTCTTGATGTACTGATACTGGCCGTAGAGCTTGACCACCTGAAAATCGTACGTCAGGCCGGCTTGTAATGCCTGCTGATTGCGAAAGCCCGTGATACCCGCCTGATCGTCGGGCGTCGAATCGAACTTCACCTGTTGATACGCGAGCGACGCAGCGAGCGGGCCGTGGAAGTACATCGCGGCGGCGCTCCACTTGTTCTGGCCCGTTTCACCGGCTTTGTTGCCGAAGGCATAAGAGACACTGGCGCCGAGCCCCTTGTAATCGGGCGTGGCGTACATCACCGCGTTGCTCCATCCCGAATCGCCGACGATGCCCTGACCCGCGAGTCCAAGGAACGTGTGATACACCATCGGGCTGAACGTATAGGAGTCGACGAACGGGTTGAACAGAATCGTCGAGACGAAATACGACGTGGTGAGGCGACCCATCGTCACCGTGCCGAGCGTATCCGACTGGAGGCCGACGTAAGCGTTGCGGGAAAAGAAACTGTCGCCCGTGAAGCGCCCGGATTGTCCGCGCTGCGGCAGAAAGAAGTCCTCCAAAGTGAAGATCGCCTTGAGGCCGCCGCCAAGATCCTCCGAGCCCTTCATCCCCCAATAGGACGTGGACATCCCGCCGCCACCCTGCGTCCATGCGCGTTCACCGCCCGGAGCTTTCGCGGCACCGACCCAGGCGTCGACCTGGCCATACAGCGATACGTTCGATTGCGCGTGGGCGACGCCCACTGCACCGCAAACCGCTAGGGCGAGCGTGCCCCGCAGCCAACTTGCTGCCTTGCTCATGAATGTGTCTCCGTCTCGTTTTTGATTTGTGCGTGCCTCTGTACCGCTCTTTTCACCGAAGAGTGCAAGGGGGCACGCCTGAGTCATTGACACACTGACTTCACGTTGCGCGGATATCGGTGTTGCTTCGAGGCGTGATCATTATTATCAAGATGCGTCACACGACATATCACTCGGCGTTGATACTCGGTATTCCGTTGCTTGAGTCACGTGTTGCGGGTTGGCGGCGGCACTCCCTATGCGTGCTTCTGCGGTCTGCCGCTGGCCCCCCTATGCATACGTCTGCGGTCTGCCGCCGGCGGGGTCCCCGTTTTCGTCGCTCCACGAAATTCGCTTTGGAAAAAGGGGGCCCCCCCCCCGGCCACCCCCCGCCCACCCAACCCCCGCCACCACCCCCAAACCAGGCCTCGCCACTCGCCGTGACCTCCTCGTCACGTTGACACCGTCTCTTCATGCGCCAAGGGTCTCGCCGCCCGTCCCCACGTGCTCTGCATCTGCTGGTGACGGGCGGCGAGACCCTCGACATCGCGTCGGTGCAGGCGTCGCCCTGTCTGCGAACGCCGTGGCTACCGACAACGCAGGAACACATTCGGTGCCCCCTGGCGCAATCGCGCCACGATGCGACTGCGATACCGGGAGGGGAGATGTGCTCTGGGGGTGACGAGGTGCTCGGCGATCGTTCCTCGCAGATGCAAAGCACGCGGGGGCGGTCGACGAGCGCCTGTGCGCATGAAGAGACGGTGTCGTCGAGACGGCGACGATGGTGCGTGACGCGAGGGGGGAAGGGAGGTGGGGTGCGACGATGCGTAGGCGTGTTTCGTGTCGTCGGGCCGGCACCCGTTTTCCAAAGCG
>NZ_JAYRUC010000021.1:0-92720 GCF_041919235.1 Pandoraea sp. | reverse complement strand
CGTCTTGCCAATACCTTGATTTCCACTGCTTGCTCCTGAGTCAGCATCGGCGGCAAAAGCCGCCATCCTCTCCCAGGTGGGTCAGTTTTACTTCGGCGAGTGGGTCAGTTTTACATCGGCGCTAACACCTTGCCGCACTCTGTGGTGCGAGCCCCTTGCAGGCATCGTCCGGCAAAACAGTCCGACATCGACTGAACAGAGGCGGAGACCGGTCCGCGAACAATGCCCTATGGACCATTGCCATGGTTCGGATGCGCAGCGATCCACGAACCCGGGCCTACGTTGATCGTCGGACAAAGGAAGGCATGTCGAACAAAGAAATCCATCGCTGCCTGAAGCGCTATATCGTCCGCGAGTTGTACCCCCTCATCCGGGCTGATTTGGCCGAATCGTCTCGACTCTCTTGACATAGGAGCGTCAATGCCCCGACGGAAAGCTTCTTCAATAGCTTGAAAAACGAGCGGGTGCACGCCACGTGCTACCGAACGCACCAGGACGCGAAGGCCGACCTGTTCGAATATATCGAAGTGTTCTATAACCGCAGTCGTCGTCATTCGTCGCTCGGCTTTGCTTCTCCGGAGCAGTTCCTTCGGAATTGGATCAAAGTTCAGCTGACCAAGGATGCGGCTACGTAACTCGGGGCCGCTGGAAGGCGAAAAACCGAGGGGAGCTAAAATCACGGCCGCCTCTTTTCTTACTGGAGAGGGAGGGTTGCGACGGTCGGTAATGCCGACGTAGGCTCAGCGATGGGATAAAAAGTGACTTGGAATCCTAATGACGCTTTCATGGTTTGACATTCTGTTTGTTGTTGCCATTTTGAGTGGGCCATACCTGTGGGCTGCGGCATCCGTGTGGATTCTCGCGCGCAGCATTCTGCGCGACAGCGCCGGGTATGCCGCGATGATCAGCTTCGTCCCCCAATCACTCATTGTCGGGGTGCTTTGGTTCTGGCTTGGAAATTCCTTGTCTGACTATGAGCATTCCATGATGGCGTTTGCTACCGGCTTGGCTGGCGTAGGGGCTTACACGATATCTCGGCACAGCATCGAACGTAGCGGCAATAGTGGGTTCATCCATCAGTGGTTCGCATGGCCCATCTTTGTGGTCGCCCTTGCTGTTGCGTCACCGCATTATCAACGGCAGTATCGCGACATGCTCCGCTCCCAATTGATCGATGCATCGTCACAGGCACTACGTGCAAACGACCTCGTGAAACTTCGTGCGACGTGGGCCAAAATGGACGATTTCGAGCGAAGAGATTTTTTCCATACGGTACTGAAACATCCTCTTGACGCTACCACTTGGCATCGGATTCCGGACGCCGGTATCGATCCCTTTTACTCGCCAACCGTTCAGTCATCTCCATACGCAAGCGCGGAGAATACAGGTGTAGGAATCGCTATTGCGCAACATAATCTTCCCGCGATGATGGCATTTCTATCCGAGGTGAGGCCGGCGCCTGAATTGGACCCGCGTCGAAACGCTCTGTTGGGCCAGAATCCCCTGCCTAAGCTATTGGATGGACTGGACGCCCCCAAGGAGGGGGAAAAATCGCGTGCGGCAGTCGAGTTTCTAATCTTGCGGTTCCCAGAGCTTCTCTGCGCGAGATCGGTCGACATCGGAGCTTCTTCACGCTGTGACCGACGTTACGGCACGCTCGCAGACGAGTACGTCAAAACGGGAAATGCGCCGGCCGTTCGGCTTCTGTTGCAACACGGTGACAAGCTGACTCCTCGACTGGCCGCGGCCGCTTATGCCCTTTTGGGCAACACAGATGAATTGATCAGAGGACTTCGCGTCCGCGAATACAGCCTGAAGGCGGAAGTAGGCGATATCGAGCTTGGCGAATACATCTTTCGCTTTAGCCCTATCAGTGAACTCAAGTCAATTTCGGACAGTGGTCTGGTCCACTGGAGAGAGTTTGACAGAAAGGAGCCCTATGGTGGGAGCAATGCCCTGCTGACAGAGGCGCTCTCGCGGGAGTTATCGTCTATTCGGAACACAGAACGCGGATTAGTGGCACATATCATTTCTGCGATGATCTCTCAAAACGCAACTGTCGCAGACGAGCAGATCGCCCACGTGTTCAAATTGCTGTATGAAAATGGTTCAAAGCACGCAGCGGCCGCTGTCGGCCCAAATATTTCCTGCGATCGCTTGCGGGCAGCCCTGAAGGCTTCCGATCCCGCTGCCTATCGGGACTATTGGTCATCGGAGGTTAATTCGGCATGTTCGGAACGTGAGGGAATATAACGTTCCACGTATGGCGTACCAAGCGTTTGCCAACTGAATCGCCCCGGCTTTGAACTGACCCTCGAGCGTTGGACACGACCTTGGAGGTTCCGTGAGGAAATTCGATGTAAAGCTTAAGGAGAAGGTGGTTCGCGAGTACCTCGCTGACAAAGGGGGCTATAAGCTCCTTGCGGCGAAATTCGGTACTGCAGAAAGCATGGTGAGGCGATGGGTCGCGGCATATCGTCACCATGGTAACGCTGGGCTCGTCCGGCAGCGTTGTGCTTACACCGTTGAGTTCAAGCTTGAGGTGGTGCATCGGGGGCGTGGCTGAGAACCTTTCCTGTCGAGAGCTGGCTGCCATTCACAATATCGGCAATCCGCACAGCATCACGATGTGGCAACAACAGAAAGCACGGGGAGAGCTCCGTTCGCTAAAGAGCAAGCGTCCGTCGGGACGGGATGTTTCGGTGCCAGCAAAGAAGTTGGCGCGGCAGAAATAGCCAAAATAGTGCTTGAACTGAGGCAGGAATTCCCCTTGACCGATCTTCTCCAGGCGGCGAGGTTGCCACGCAGTACGTACTACTATCGGGTCAAAGCGTTGGCCACCCCAGATCGGTATGGTGGGCTCAAGGCGAAGATTCAGGCTGTCTATGCTGCACATCGCGGCTTGTATGGCTATCGTCGCATCACCTTGACTATCCGCAGTGATGGCGAGCTAGCCAATGACAAGAAGGTGCAGCGCCTCATGAACGAATTGGGAATCAGGTCGAGGGTGCGCCGGAAGAAGCTCCGGTCGTACCAGGGCGAGGTCGGCGAGGCCGCGCCGAACCTGCTCAATCGTGAATTCACCGCGTCGGGCCCAAACGAGAAGTGGATCAGCGCGACTGCCGCTTGAATCCTTCGCCGCCGATACTTGCCCGGTCCACCGCCGCGATTCGGTTGCGTCCCTGATCTTTTGCCTGATAGAGCTGTGCATCCGCCAGATTGATAAACGTTGTGACGTCGATGTCTCCGGTCGGCACAACGGTGGCTACACCGAAGCTCGCCGTGACTCGCTGACCGTGCGGGGAGCGCAGATGCGCGATGGCTTCCTCCGCGATCATCGTGCGGCAACGCTCCGCGACACGGACGGCGTCATCGGCGTTGGTTTCGGCGAGCACGAGCACGAATTCTTCGCCGCCAAACCGGCCCAGGAACGCGTTCGGCCCGGTTGTCTCGCCGAGCACGCGCGCAAGACGCTTCAGACATTCGTCGCCTTGAAGATGGCCGTAATAATCGTTGTACGACTTGAAGAAGTCGATGTCGACCATCACGAGCGAAAGCGGTTTGCTCGACGCCGCTGCGCTCGCCCACTCGCGCGCAACGACCGTGTCGAACATGCGACGGTTGCCGACCCCGGTCAAACTGTCGGACAACGAGAGCCGCTCCAGTTCGCGCTGAAGTTCCGCCAGCCGTTCCTCGGTGCGCTTGCGTTCGCTGATGTCGAACATGAAGCCAATCAGCGCATCAACGTCACCATTCTCTTTGCGCACGACGTGGACCACGTCGCGAATCCACACGTACCCGCCGTCCGCAGTAAGCGCGCGATAGTCCGCCTCGTGATCGGTGCCCGCTTGCGACTGCGCGACGCAAAATTCCACAACGGCCTCACGGTCCTCCGGATGCATGCGCGCGGCCCAGTCCTCGACCGTTTTCCACGTCGACGGCGCGTAGCCAAGCAGTTCTTCTATCTGCGGGCCGATATAGGTGAACTGCATTGTCGCCCAGTCGATCTTCCACGGGATCGCTCGGGTTGACTCGAGCAGCGTGCGATAAACAGCGGGGTCGTCCTCGCCGGGCTGGTGCCCGGACGACACAAGGCTGTCGTCGTGTCGCAGGAATGCTGCCTGAAGCGAACTGAAAGCTGGATCCTTTTCTTCGTGGCTCATCGTGATCTTCCAATACCGTGTAAATCCATTATCGGCAGGTACAGCAGAGCCTTGAGCGCAGCACGAGGATCGATTGACTGGAGGTAGTCCAAGAAAATAACCGCGTCGCCGTCTTTCCTCAACGATGACGTGAGCAGGTTTTCACTGGGTCAATACACCCTGCCGTGTTCCAAATAGAAACCGAGAAGTGCCTGACAAAACACGGTTGAAATATCGCTATATTGATAATGAGACGCATTTGCAATAAAATACGAACGAATACATCAAGTGCTAACGGCGTGGTTGCCAATTATTTCATCAGCCTCAGGTAAGGCAGTTCACCCTAACCCAGCCAGTCCGGTTCTCGAGCGGTCCCTACTCAAGTCCTTGCGTCGCAGGCCAAGCCGTCGCTTGTCTGCCCGCTTATTCTCCATAGGAGCCATCGTGCAACATCAAGCTGATTCCACCGCCCCGGCAATGTCTGTTGCCGCAGTCGACGCTCTGTCCCTCGAGATCCCCCCCGAGTTTGCACAAACCGGTGTTCGTGCTGCGCACTGGCGCGACGCGCAGCAAATGGCCCGTCGACGTGTGTTCTCGCGCCTGCTGCAGGCCTTGTTTCGGGAAGCGCTGCTCCTTCCCGACCAGTTGATTGTCGATACGGGGGCCGACGTTACGCTCTTGCCAATCCGACAGCAGCGCGTACAACTGTGCTTCACCGGCCTTCGCTCAGGGGCGCTCGGCAGCTGGGTCCTGGGTGGTGACGTATTCGCCCTCACACAAAATGAACCGCCTCATCCGGTCGAGCGACCTTCCAACCTTCTTCACTACCTTGGCCCGTTGTTGGACACGAAGAATGCCGGGGTAGAGCGCCTGGAGGCCATCACCCGGCTCTCGGTAGAACTCGACAACAGTCAAGACAACGACACGCTGTGCCAAGCGTATCGGCAAGTCTGGGGCGATCGACTGGCGGCCGAGCGTGCCGCCACTGGGGCCCGAGACGCCCTCGACCTGCTCGCGGGTAATGGCAACCCCAAAGCATTGGCGCGTACAGAGCAATGGGGCACCGGGGGACACCCTTGGCACCCGGCGCATAAAACACGCCTGGGGCTGACGCCCGGACAGGTGATCTCGCTATCGCCTGAGTTCGAAGCGCAGATTCAGGTTGGCCTTGTCGCTGTGGCGGCGCATCGCGTGAGTGTGACGACAATGGACGGCACGCAGCCATACATCACATGGTTCACCAGCGCCTTCCCCGAGGCAATGACCGAGTTCCGTCGCGCGCTGGTTCGACACCGACTCGCCCCCGAAGCGTGGCTGCCATTGCCCGTGCACCCGTGGCAGCGCGATGCGACGCTACAGGAGGTTTTTGCCCCCGAGCTGGCCGCTGGTGAATTGATATTCCTGCCTGATGTCGGCATCGCTACACGTCCCACCATGTCGTTTCGCACCGTCGCCGCTACCGATGCGCCTGGCGGTCCAATGCTCAAGCTGCCCGTCAGCATGCGACTCACCAGCGTGGAACGCACCGTGTCTCCCAAATCCGCCGTGATGGGGCCGCGCGTCAGCGCACTGCTCGAGCAGATACTGGTGGCAGACGCGCGCTTGGCCGGCGTGCTGTCGATCGTGCCCGAGCGCCACGGCCTGCACCTGATCGACGATGACGATCGTGCGCGCCATCTGTCGATGATCGTACGTGACAATCCGACAACGCGCATTGCCGCCGACGAACGCCTGCTGCCGGTGGGGGCGCTGTTCACGCCGGACTTCACCGCCGACATGACGCACGCCTCCGCCCCCTTGCTGCTCGACACCGTGCTCGCGCGTCAGGCGCACGGTAGTCGTGTCGAACGAGTCACACGCTTCTTCGACGCCTATCTGCGCGTAGCGATGCCCGCTATCCTCGGGCTCTATCTGCGCTACGGCATCGCGCTCGAAGCGCACCAGCAAAACACCTTCGTTGTGATCGATGAGGCAGGTATGCCGCAACGGCTGGTTGTGCGTGACTTTGGCGATGTCAAGATTGCCCTGCCTGCGCTGGAGGCGCAGGGCTTCTCCATATCGCCGTTCCGGACGGGCCATACCACATACCCCGACCGCGTTATCCCGCGCAAGAAATTGATCCACGCTTTCCTGCTGTGCCACATTGGCGAACTCGCGCTTGCGCTGTTCCCTGACCACGGCAGTGTGCAAGGTATGCGCCTGTGGCGTGACGCGATGCATGAAGTGTTCGAACAGCACCGGGGAACGGTAGATGCCGATGCCTGGGCGCACGAGTATCACGCACTACTGCAAGCGCCATGGACCTTCAAGACCTTTGTCCGCATGCGCTTGCGTGATCAGTCGGACGATATGCACGCTGCCCTGCCCAATCCGCTGGCGACCTTCGCCGCACAAGTGCCGGCATGAGCCCGTCATCACATGTCAGTGCCCTCCGGTGGCTGCTGATTATCCAAGCGCTGTCGATGGGGGCGATGGAGATGACTGGCCCGTTCTGGCCGTTGTTTCTGCGAGAACTCACGCCTGTGCCGTATGTGCCGTTCGCGTGGGTGGTCAGCGCGGTGTACTTTGCCCCGATGGCTGCGACGTTGTTGACCGCGCCGTGGTGGGGACGCCTAGCCGACCGGGTCGGTCCCAAACCGATGATTGTGCGAGCGCTGATCGCACTGGGTGTATCTCAACTGTGGACGGTGTATGCCGATTCTGCGGTCAGTGTGTTGCTGGCGCGTACCTTGCAGGGCGGGTTGGCCGGATTTCTGGCAGCTGCGCAAATCTATGCCATACGTGTAGCGCCACCAGATATGAACCGCCGCGTCTTTGCTGACCTTCAGACAGTCACGGCTTGTGCCAGCTTCATGGCGCCGCCGGTTGGCGCATGGATGGTGGGCTGGATGGGTTTCCGGCTAGCCAACGCGACGGGGGCGGCCATCATTCTGGCTTGCATTCCGCTGGCGATGCTGTGCCTGCCGTCGGTCAGTGCCACGCATAGCCGTGGAGCGTCAAGCAATGTCGCCGTAGAATCTTCTCCGAAATCCACAGGTTTGAGCGGTCTAGTGATCGGCCTGCTGCTCGGTACCGTGGCCGTGCAAGCTGCGCGCATCATGCCGCAGGGTTTTCTCGTACCGTACATCACCGAGACGCTGCACGGGTCGGTGATGCTGGCCGGCGCCGCTTACAGCGCCACGGCAGTCACGCTCGCGCTATCGGCTCGCCGGTGGGCAAAGCGCTTCGCTCACCTTCCGATCCACCTCACGCTGAACCGCGTTTGCGCGCTGGCCATCGTTTGTGTGGCAACAGCGTTATGGCAGGGCTATGCACAGAGCGAGATGGGTTTCATCGCAGCGCGCCTGGCGTGGGGGCTATGCCTCGGCGGCCTGCTGCCTGTGCTCAATAGCCTGGTCGCCGAAGCCAGTCCGACAGACCGCCAGGGCCTTGCACTGGGACTATGCAGCAGTGCCGCGAAGGCTGGGGCCCTGATCGGCCTTGTTGTGGCGGCTGTCTCGACCGGCCTGTTCGGCTGGCAAGCGGGCTTTGTCGCCATGGCTGGCGTGTACGGCGTGGCACTCGTGGTTCTGCTGGGCGTCCGATGGGGGGCAGTTCGGGCGGCCGCAGGTCAGGCGCGCCTGACGACGCGAAGCACTTAAGCGTCGCCATCGCCCGAGTGTGAGGATATCCGAGAGGCCGCGTCCACAGGTCACGCAAGATCTACGATCTGCAGCAGTCGGTGTGACCGGCAAAGGCGGCAGCAGCGTTTGCCAGGAACTTCGTGCTTCGGGAATTACATGCGCCCAAGGAGGATGCATGCCTCGCGAACCGAAAGCACTCTCAACTACGATCTCTCAACAATGCCCGCCCAAAGAGATCTAATGGCCGCGATGCCATTCGCACCCGATTTGATTGCCTCATCCAAGGTGTCGGGCGACATTCCTCCCAGCGCATACGCGGGAAGCGACGTAAGCGCCGCTAACTCACGAAACCGGGCCCATCCGAGTGGCGTTGCGGTTGTGTGAGTCTTCGTGGGAAGAACAGGGGAGAGCGTAATCAAATCTGCGCCGACCTGACTGGCATGTCGTATTTGATGCGCATCATGGCAGGCTACTGAAACCAGGAAACCCGGTGGCATGGGGCGAGTCTTGCAGGCCATCAGCGTCTTGCTGGTGAGGTGCACGCCGTCGGCATGTAAGGCGATGGCTACGCTGGACGGTGCGTTGAGCAGCAGGCGGGCCCCGTGGCGTCGACAGCAACACAAAACCTGTTCCGCAAGCCAAACATATTGCGGTGGCGTTACGCTCTTTGCGCGTAGTTGCACGAGTCGGATGCCTGCCGCCAACGAGCGATCCAAGTCTGCGACAAAGTTGGCCAACGGCTCACCGTGGGGTGGCTCAGGCGTGATGAGATACTGGGTCGGTAAGTCGCTGAGGCTTGTCATCGTGTCTCAAGGGTGGGCGTCAAAATGTCCCCGTTGGAAGCAGTTGGCCATCGTCCGCGTCGTCGCATGAGGCTACATGCGACCGGCGTTGCAACCATTCCGGTTGCCAGAATGTAGAGGGCGGGTGCAATCAACACTTGGGTAGCGCTGATCAAGTACGCACACACAATCGGCGCGGTGCCGCCAAACATTGCCGTGGCAACGGAGTAAGTCACTACCATGCCGAAGCTCCCCCAGTTGTCTCTGAATAGGTCGGGGAGCACCACAAAAATGACGCCTACGACACAGCTCGCCAAGATCCCGAATGCGACTTGTACAGAAATGAGCGCAAGGAGTGAAGCGTTCTGCAAGGCGATGAACAGCGGCGCGCAGGCTACCGAAATTAACGATACTCCGCTGAAGACAAGAACCGTAGCGTCAACGAAGCGGGCCAGATACCCTGCCCCTATCATCGATGCCGAAAAAGCCAAGAGGGCTATTGTGTTGGTTGTGCCGGCATCCGATTTTGATACGCCTAGATAAGCATGCAAATACGCAGGCATCCAAACGAATAATGAATAAATGACGATCTCCATGAATGCCACAAGGGAAAATGCTTGCAGAAGTGGCGCCACGGGGCGTTGGCGTGGCAATGCGCGCTTACGACGACGTTGGCCATCATTCATCGATGTTCTGGTCAGATAGACAAACACGGACAACGGGATGCAGATCAGGAATGGCCATCTCCATGCGTCGGGCACGAATTTGGCAGGGCCCATGCTGGTGTAGGGGGATAGTAGCGAGGCCGCGTGCGGAAGTGCCAGGACGACGCCGGACGCCAACAACATGCCGAAGAATCCGCTCGCCACGGACACTGCGCAATAGATGCCCCGGTACTTCCGCGGTGTATTCAAGGAGACAAAATAGCCGGTAAGTGGCAATTCCCCACCTGCGCAAAACCCCTGAATGATCTTCAGTCCCAGAAGTAATGCGGTTGCCACAGATCCGATTGACTCGTAGGTGGGGAGAAACGAAATTAATGCCGCAGGCACGGCCATTCCCACCATGCTCCATCTCAGGGCCGAACCCGTGCCTCGCCTGTGACTAAAGTATCCGAAGAAGACGCTGCCGACGGGTCTGGCGAGGTAGCTGCTGGCGAACACAGTGAAGCTCAGCATGAGCGCAGCCTTGTCGTCCGTTGCCGGAAAAAAGAGCCGTCCGATCTCGAGCGCCATGAATGCGGTCAGCGAGAACTCGTACCACTCGAAAAGATTGGCCGTGAACGCCACTTTCAGAATTGGATTCAATTTGGGCCATGCTCCGCCGTCCCCCGTGCGCGTGCCAGCACCGTCGGAAGACTGTCGTTCAGAATTCTGTTTCGAACGGCGTCGCTGTGGCATTCGACCGTTCTGTCCGAGATCCCGAGAAACCTGGCAATCTCCTTGTTGGTCAGGCGCTCGGCCCTCAATAGAAGTACTCGGAACTGCGCCTCCGTCGGGGGGGAAATAAAGTAGCTTCTGATATCCAGGAAGATCATCGTGCGCTCTATCGCGCTTGCCGCAGGATAGAACTCTCTATTGATCTGAAAAATGTTGAGGGGCGCGAGTGTGCGCGTGATGTCATGTCGAATGGTTGCGATGCCGAGTACGTCTCCTCTGACGCCCGTTATCGCAAATTTCGTCATTTTCTCCATTTCGACGTCCCCGGAGTCGTCCAGAAACACCCTCCTGCGCGTAACGCTCGTCCGATATTCGCGCACTAAAAAATCCTGCTTTTCTATGGATTTCGCATACTGCGTTCCCCACTCGGTCTGGCGAAACCTGATGTCTTTTATCGTCAGCCCTTCAATGTCCTTGGGATCCTTGACCCCGAACTGTAGGGAGTTGTGCGTGTTGTTGGCGATGTACTTTCCAGTGTGCGCATCCTTCAGGCTTGCGGAAACCGGGAAGTTGTTGATGAAGCTGAGAATTGCGCTTTCTGATTTCACGATGACGAACCTACCTCGCTGGTGGTGATCAAGAAACAGATCTCGTGCTGTCAAAGAATGCTGCACAAAAATCTAAGCGAGTCGTTGCGTCTTGTATGTGGGAAATTTCGGATAACGCCATGCGAATGCGTTGAGTATGTTCACTCAATGCTCGTGCTGGCGGGTTCAACCATGCTGAAGATGCGACGGGTCGGACCGTCGGGCGACGCGGCCAACTCCCGGGCGATGCGCCAGAATGTCTCCAGGAACGCCAGCGCCGTGCCTTGCAACGGCTCATAGCGCCGTGTGATCAAGCACGTCATGCCCTCGTCGGTAATGGCGTCGAAATCGAGCGCCACGAAGCGGTCCCGCATGTCCGGCGTCTCGATCAGCGGCCACGGTACGGCCGTCAGCATGTCTGTCGAGCGCACAATCGCCAGCGCCGCATTGACCGACCGGGCGAAGTGGCAGCGCTGTACACCACCGTCGCGCTGATCTTCCACGAGCGCCCGTATCGCCTGCGCCGTGCGCGCCATCGACCGGCTGAGCAACCAGTCATAGCCCGCCAGATCCGCAATCGCACGCGCATTCGCCCCCGGATGCCCCGGACGACACACCACAGCGAATGAATACGTATAGATCGGCCGGACGTCCAATGCACGCTCCTGGCCGGCGTCCGGGGTCGGACCAAACGCGAAATCCAGATGCCCGTTGCGTACAGCCGGGTAGTCCCCACCCAAATGCTCGGCAATGTCGAGCTGCACATCCGGCCTCAGTTGCCGGAACGCGCGCACAACGGACGGTATCACCCCATGCATCAACCAAGGCGTGACAGCCATGCGAATCGTGCCGCCCAGCTTCACACCCGCCACCGCCACGTCCTCGCTCGCCCGGCGCAACTGCCCCAGGATCAGCCGCGCATGCGAGAGCAACGCATTGCCCGACGGCGTGAGCGACACGCCGTCGGCGCGCCGCTCCATCAACACCACATCCATCGACTGCTCAAGCTCCCGCAACGCCTTGCTCACCGCAGTCGCCGAACGCCCCAGCCGATTCGCCGCAGTACGCACGCTGCCGTGATCGGCCACGGCCACAAGACACTCAAGTTGATGCAGCTTCAGATCTGTCGACATGGTCCAGGAACAAGAAAGACGAACACCCGCGTGGATTGCGCCAAGTCCCGCACGACCCGGCTGCGACATTGGATCATCGACCCGCCTGGCATGGGCGTCAACCCACGGTTGACGCCCAAATTTGGCGTTGCCTACCGGCTGCAAATCGATCTGGCTACCATGCGTCGAAACGTCATCAGCCAGACACCAACAATCGATAAACAAGGCCGCCCTCGACGGCCAAAAAGGCACACGCACAGGAGTCCAATGCAGCCATCCCCCAACCGATCCGACACCCGCCGCGCCAATCGTTACATCGCGCGCGCCGCTCTGGCCGGGCTCGCCGCCGGCACGCTACTGACCGTGGGCAGCGCCCCGGCGTGGGCAGGCGTGCAACTCTACGGCGCGCTCGACAACTACGTCAGCTATGACTCGGGGGGTAAGGGCAGCTCGATGCAAGTGGGCAGCGGCGCGGGTTCGACCTCGCGCTTCGGTCTGACCGGCACGGAAGATCTGGGCGGCGGTCTCGAATCGGGTTTCCGACTTGAGTCAGGTTTCAACGCGAATAACGGCACGCTGCAGTCGACCAACACCCTCTTCAATCGTGAAGCCAACGTGTGGCTGAGTTCGCGTCGGTACGGCATGTTCAAGCTCGGCCGCCAGTTCCCGACCATCTTCCCGTTGTCGTCGCAGGTCGATCCGTTCGCCCTGACCAAGCTCTCGCTCATGGCCAACGCAGCGTACGCCGCGTCGGACCTGGGCGGCAACGCCACCGGTATCGACGCCCGCGTCGCCAACGCCGTGAGCTACACCACGCCCGACATGAACGGCTTCTCCGGCCAGTTCCTCTACGGCTTCAGCACGGCCTCCGCCAGCGGCGCGCCCGCGCACTTCACCGGCTATCTCGCGCAGTACGAGAACTCGCAACTCTACGCGGGAATCTCGTACAACGTGGTGCGCAACGATCTGTCTCAGGCCACCGATCACTACGGCGCGGGCCTGTCGTACAAACTCGGCAACACCACCGTGTCGCTGGCGTACAACCGTATCGTGCCGAACGTTGCGTCAGGCCGTATTGCGACGACTTACCTGATCGGCGCAACGATGCCGCTTGGCCCGCACGTCTTCAAGCTGTCCGTGCTGGAGCGCCTTGTGGCCGGTGGCGGCAACCATGCCTTCGGCGCGCTCGGCGGCTATGACTACCAACTGTCCAAACGTACTGCCCTTTACACCCGCGTCGCCTGGGTCGCCAACGGCGGTGCGTCGGCACTCACGCTCGACAGCGCGCAAACCAGCGCCGGTCGCGACGTGTTCGTCACGGCCCTCGGTGTGACACACCGTTTTTGATTCCGCCGCTTCCCACGGCGAACCCAACGCGAACCCAAGGCGAACGCTTCGGGCGTTCGCCGCTTTGTCATGACTGGAGACACCATGCCCCGCGACACCACTGAGCACGCCTTTGCGGCGGTGATCGAGGCCGACGTTCCGGCCGACATTCTCGCGCACGACGCCAGCATGCGTGCGCTGCGTCATCAAATTCACGCCCATCCGGAACTCGCCTACGAGGAGTTCCAGACCAGCGATCTGGTGGCAGACAAGCTCACGCAGTGGGGCTACACCGTTACGCGCGGCATCGGCGGAACCGGCCTGGTCGGCACGCTCAAGGTGGGCGACAGCTCACGTACCGTCGGCGTGCGCGCCGACATGGACGCGCTGCCGATCCAGGAAGCGACCGGCAAGGCGTACGCCAGCCAGCATTCGGGAAAGATGCATGCCTGCGGCCACGACGGCCACACCGCGACGCTGCTCGCGGCCGCGCGTCACCTGGCGGCGACGCGCAATTTCGACGGCACGCTGCACCTGATTTTTCAGCCAGCGGAAGAGGGCCTCGCCGGCGCGCGAAAAATGATCGAAGACGGCCTGTTCGAACGCTTCCCATGCGACGCGCTGTTCGCCTATCACAATATGCCGGGCTTCCCGGTCGGCAAGATCGGCTTGCGTGCCGGTCCGGCGATGGCATCGTCGGATACGGTGATCGTCACCGTGCATGGCCGCGGCGGACACGGCTCGATGCCGAACTTGAGCGTCGATCCGGTGCTGGTGGCCTCGCACATCGTCGTAGCGCTGCAGTCGATCGTCTCGCGCAATGTCGACCCTCGCCGCATGGCCGTGGTCACGGTGGGCGCAATCCACGGCGGCGACGCACCCAACGTGATCCCGGACAGCGTCGAGCTGCGTCTTTCAGTACGCGCGCACACGCCGCAAGTGCGCGAGCAGTTGCGCGATCGCATCGTCGAACTGGTCAACGCGCAGGCCGGCGTGTTTGGCGCGCATGTCGACATCGATTATCGATGGCGTTACCCGGCGCTCGTCAACGATGCGGAAATGACCGAATTCGCCCGTCAGGTGGCGTTGGAATGGCTGGGTCCGCAGGGCCTGATGGACGACTTCGAGCCACTCACGGGCAGCGAGGATTTCTCGTTCATGTTGGAGAAGTGCCCTGGCAGCTACCTGATCATCGGTAACGGCGAAGGCGAGGGCGGCTGCATGGTTCACAACCCGCATTACGATTTCAACGACGCGCTGCTGCCGATCGGCGCAACGTATTGGACGCGTTTGGTCGAGCGATTCCTGAGCATGGAGAACAAGGTATGACGACCCACCTCGACACCCCTGCAGCGCAGGCCGCATCGGGCACCTCACGCCCCCGTCCGGCATCGCTCACGAAGAAGATCGCGGCGATCACGATCGGCAACGGCCTGGAATTTTTCGATTTCGCGATCTACACCTATTTCGCAACCGTGCTCGGCAAGCTGTTCTTTCCCGCTGCGTCGCCGTTCACCCAGTTGCTGCTGTCCCTGGCGACCTTCGGAGTGGGCTTCGTGGTGCGACCGCTGGGCGGCATTGTGATCGGCGGCTACGCCGACCGACGCGGTCGCAAGGCGGCCATGACACTCACGCTTTGGCTGATGGCCGCAGGCTCGGCAGTCTTCGTGGTGGCGCCCACCTACGCCCAGATCGGTATGGCCGCGCCGATGTTGCTCATCCTCGGCCGTCTGGTGCAGGGTTTCGCGGTCGGGGGCGAGGTGGGTGCGTCCACTTCGATGCTGCTCGAATACGCCAACGCCAACAATCGCGGCCTGTTCGCGAGCTGGCAACTGTTCAGCCAGGCGTTCTCGACGCTGCTCGGCTCGCTGGTGGGGCTGGCGCTGACCGCATCGCTGACGCACGAGCAACTGCTTGCATGGGGCTGGCGGGTGCCGTTCCTGTTGGGTATGGCGTTGATTCCACTGGGGACCTACATTCGCAAACACCTGGACGAGACGCACGAAGCCGAGCCGGCCAAGCGAGGGGCGCGCAGCCCGATCGCCGAAGTGCTGGGCGCACATCGGCGCGCGCTGGTGCTCGGCATTCTCATGACGGCAGGGGCGACCTCGTCGAACTACATCTCGCTGCACTACCTCACCAACTATGGCGTGGGCGTGCTCAAGCTGTCGTTGTCGAGTGGCTTGTGGGCATCGTTCGTGGCGGGAGGGCTGCAGATGGGGCTGTCCGCTGTCGCCGGCGTCGCCAGCGATCGCTGGGGCCGCAAGCGCGTGGTGACGATTGCCCGCGTGATTCTGCTTGCGTCGATCGTGCCCGCGTTTGCATGGCTCACCGCCGCACCCGATACTAGCCGCCTGCTGGTGGTGGCCGCCGTGCTGACGATTCCGACCGTGTTCATCTCGGTGACCACCGTCACGATGATCACCGAGGTGTTCCCGCGTCATATCCGAGCCACTGGCCTGGCAATGGTCTATGGTCTCGGCGTCTCGGTGTTCGGCGGCTTCGCGCAGTTCATCGCAACGTGGCTAATCGCCGTGACCGGCTCCAAGCTGGCCCCGGCCGGCTACGTTATTGCAGTTGGCTTGGTCTCGTTTGTGGCGGTGCTCAAGAGCCGCGAAATGGCGGGCAGCGCATTGGACTGAGATCAGACCGCCCACGCCGGTTGCGGGCTGCGCGCGCGATCAAAACGCGCGCCGGTATATATCGCCCCGGTCTCGGCTTGCTCCGCACGTGAACCGCCGGACAGTGTCAAAAAACGCCCTTTCTCGCAGACAATGCAGACGCATCGCACCTATGGCGCGATGCGTCTGTGACCGGCCGCCAAGTCAGTGGCGTATCGACACGGCGCTCAGAAGAAGCCGAGCGGATTGACGTCGTAGCTCACCAGCAGATTCTTGGTCTGCTGATAGTGATCGAGCATCATCTTGTGCGTCTCGCGGCCGATGCCCGACTTCTTGTACCCGCCGAACGCGGCGTGCGCGGGGTAAAGGTGGTAGCAGTTGGTCCATACGCGTCCGGCCTGAATGCCGCGGCCCATGCGGTACGCCCGATTGATGTCGCGTGTCCACACCCCGGCGCCCAACCCGAACTCGGTGTCATTGGCGATGGCCAATGCCTCGGCTTCGTCCCGGAACGTCGTGACCCCGACCACGGGGCCGAAAATCTCTTCCTGGAACACGCGCATGCGGTTGTCGCCCTTGAGCAGCGTCGGCTGGATGTAAAAGCCCGACGCCAGCGGGCCTTCGAGCAACTCGACGCCACCGCCGGTCAACACCTGCGCGCCTTCCTTTCGGGCGAGATCGAGATACGTGAGGATCTTGTCGAACTGCTGCTGCGACGCCTGTGCGCCGACAGCCGTTTCGGTGTCGAGCGGATCGCCACGCTTGATACGCGCGACGCGTGCCATCACGACTTCCATGAAGGGCTCGTAGATCGACTCCTGCACGAGCGCTCGCGACGGGCACGTGCAGACCTCACCCTGATTCAGAAAGCCCAGTACAAGTCCCTCTGCGGCTTTCTCGATGAACTCGGGTTCCCCGCGCAGAATGTCTTCGAAGAAGATGTTCGGCGACTTGCCCCCCAACTCGACCGTGCTCGGGATCAGATTGGCGGCCGCCCGCGACAGAATGTGCCCGCCCACGGGCGTCGAGCCTGTGAACGCGATCTTCGCAATACGACGACTCGATGCCAGCGCCTCTCCGGCTTCCTTGCCGAAACCCTGCACGATGTTGAGCACGCCCGGTGGCAGCAGATCGCCTACCAGCTCCGCGAACAGCGTGATCGAGAGCGGCGTTTGCTCGGCCGGCTTGAGCACGATACAGTTACCCGCCGCGAGGGCAGGGGCCAGTTTCCAGGCCGCCATCAACAGCGGAAAATTCCACGGAATGATCTGACCGACGACCCCCAGCGGTTCGTGGAAGTGATAGGCGGCCGTGTGCTCGTCGATCTCGGCGGCTGTGCCCTCCTGGGCGCGAATGCAGCCGGCGAAGTAGCGGAAATGATCGACGGCCAGCGGCAGATCGGCCGCGAGCGTTTCGCGCACCGGTTTGCCGTTGTCCCATGTTTCCGCAACGGCGAAGCGCTCGAGTTGTCCTTCCAGCCGGTCGGCAATCTGCAACAGAATGCGCGAGCGCGCCTGCACCGACGTCTTGCCCCATTGGGGCGCCGCAGCGTGCGCCGCGTCGAGCGCAAGCTCGATATCCGCGACGTTCGAGCGTGGAAACTCACCGATGACGCCGCCCGTGACGGGCGACGTGTTGGTGAAATAGCGTCCTTCCACGGGTGGGACGAACTTGCCGCCAATGTAGTTCTCGTAACGTGGCTGCAAAGTCAGCAGGGCACCGGGCGTGCCGGGTGGGGCGTATCGCATGTCGTGTCTCCGGATATTGTCGTGTCGGTGGCGCGGCGGCCACATAAAGGCAATAAGCAAGTCGCGGGCCACCCGTGACCGATCGCCCGTTGATCGGCCTGACGCGGAATCGACGCGGCTTGGGGTGTGCCGAATTCGTGACAAGTCTGTCTCGGGCGGTGACACTTGTTGTCTCGCAGCCGTGACAGGCAATCGCTTTGCGTTTGTCGATTGACATAGCGCATTGCAATCGCCATCGGCATGCGACATGCTTCGGGAACGACTACGAGTTCATTCGGCACGGGGGAGACGACCAATGCCAGCCAAAAGAGAGTCCGCGCACGCGCGTCGCGTGCTGAGCGTCGCACAAGGTCATCTAACGTCCGTTGCCAGCGTAACCGACCCAACCATTGCCAACTCATGGCGTCGTTGTCTGGACACCCACGCGCTCGACCCCGGCGCGCGCACGGCGCCGCAGGTGTTGGCGTCGTCGCAATTGCGCGAGCGGCGCAGCGCGATGGAGCGGCTGCGCAACGTCTCCATGCCGGTCCTTGAGCGTCTGCAACGTCAGTTGATGAATCCGGGCCAGGCCGTGCTGCTGACGGGCCCGGACGGCGTGATCGTCGATTCCCGGCTCCACGACGGCACGCGCGACGACTTCCATCGGGCAGGGCTGTGGCCGGGGGCCGACTGGAGTGAGCCGTGCGAAGGCACCAACGGCATTGGTACCTGTGTGGTCGAGCGAGCGCCGGTCATCATCTGCCAGCAGGACCATTTCCGTTCGGTGCACACGCCGCTCACCTGCACCGCGAGTCCCGTATTCGCACCGCAAGGGGAAATGCTTGCCGTGATCGATGTGTCGTCGACGAGTGCGGACGTCACGCGGCAAAGCCAGTTTCATACGCTCGCGCTCGTGAATCTGTCGGCGAAGGTCGTGGAGAGCGAGTATTTCTCGCAGCACTATCGGGACGAGTGGCTGCTGCAATTGCAAGAGCAGGGGGATCATCTGGGCAGCTTCGCGCAGGCGTTGCTCGCATTCGACGATACGGGGCGCGTGCTGGCCGCCAATCAGAGCGCTTTGAATCGTCTGGGCGTGGCGCGCGACGCGATCGTGGGTACGCGCGTGGACCGATGGTTTGCGCAAACGCTCGACGCTCTGTTCGCGCAAGCGCATCGGACGCCGAGCGCGTGCTGGCCGATTCGAACCCATGCGGGCGAGGCACTATTGGCGATGGTGCGTGCCCCGCTGCGTGCAGCGCGCCGGGTGACGCCTGTGGCGAACCCTGCGCATGAGGTGCCTGCCGCACCGTTTTCCGATCCTGCGCTGGCGCGTGAGTTTTCTCGCGCTTGCCGTGTCTTCGCGCATGACGTGCCGATACTCATCCGAGGCGAAACCGGCAGCGGCAAAGAGGTCTTCGCACGGGCCGTGCACGCGGCGAGCGCGCGTGCTGGCGGTCCGTTCGTGGCGTTGAATTGTGCGGCGATTCCTGAGTCGCTGATCGAGAGCGAGCTTTTTGGCTACGTCGGCGGAAGCTTTACCGGCGCACGCAAGGAGGGAATGGCCGGCAAGCTATGGCAAGCCAATGGCGGCACGCTGTTTCTCGATGAAATCGGCGACATGCCGTTCGCCATGCAAACCCGGCTGCTACGCGTACTCGAAGAACGCAGGGTGTCGCCGCTTGGCGGCGGCGAGCCGGTGCCGCTCGATATTCGCGTGCTCAGCGCGACGCACCGCGATCTCGCCGAGCGTATTGCCGAGCGTCACTTCCGTGAGGACCTTTTCTATCGGCTGAGCGGCCTTCAGGTCGGCGTGCCGCCATTGCGCGAACGAGACGACAAGCTCGACCTGATTCAGACGCTCCTGGCTCAGGTGCACGCGCAGAGTGGCATCACCATGACGGAAGCGGCGCAGAACCGGCTGTGTGCCTATGCGTGGCCCGGCAACGTGCGTCAGATGCGCAGCGTCATCCGAACGTTGGTGGCGCTCAGCGAGCGCGGCGTCATTACGCTGGACGACCTGCCGGACGAGTTGCGCGAAGCCGACGCCCGGATGTCGAGCGATGTGTTGACGGATGTACCGAGGGAGGCCCCGTTGGAGGCGGCCGAGCGTCAGGTGTTGCGCGCGGCGCTCGACGCTTGCCAGGGGCAGGTCAGTGCGGCAGCCCGAAAGCTTGGCGTGAGCCGCAATACGCTTTACCGAAAGCTGCGGCGATTCGGCTTGCTGCGCAACTGACGTTTGCTGCGTCATGGTCATGCGTGTGTCGGCTACTTCATCGGGATCGGGGTTGTCCGATCCACGGGGACGGCGGTCACGCTGTTCTGCGGCGAGCCATCGACGAGCTTGTCGGAGTAGGTGAGATACACGAGCGTGTTGCGCGTCTTGTCGACCATTCGCACGATGCGCAGCTTTTTGAACAGCGGAGACAGGCTTTCCGAGAAGACTTCCTCCTCCTTCGGCAGAGGCCGGGTAAACGCAATCGGCCCGACCGGACGACAGGCGATCGACGCTTCCGCCTTGTCTTCCGCGAGTCCGACCATGCCCTTGAGGCCGCCGGTCTTTGCGCGCGACACATAGCAGGTCACGCCTCGCACCTTCGGATCGTCGTAGGCATCGACGACAATCTTGTGGTCCGGTCCCAGGAACTTGAATGCGGTGTTGACGTCGCCGATCTGCTCGGCATGCGCCCAACTCGCGGCCACGGTCAGCGCCAGCGCGACTGCTTTCTTCATGAGGATGTGTTCCGTCAAGGGTCTACGGCGGTTGCGACCGCATCCGCCACGCGCCGCCCCTGCGGGGGCGCCGTGCGCCTGATTCTACTCGCGTCGCGCGACCGCCGATGCCTCGCGAGAACGGTGTTCGCATGCGCAGCCGCCCGTTGCCCGCCGTTCCCAAATGCGCTATAGTCACGCCTCTTCGCGCGGGGGTATAGCTCAGCTGGGAGAGCGCTTGCATGGCATGCAAGAGGTCAGCGGTTCGATCCCGCTTACCTCCACCAAAACCGAAGACTTTCAGTCCCCTTCGTCTAGAGGCCTAGGACATCACCCTTTCACGGTGAGTACAGGGGTTCGAATCCCCTAGGGGACGCCATCCATCGGCGGCGGTGTGACATCGACACACCGAAGCCAGCTGGCGTCGGATTCGGCACGTCGCATGAAGAAGCCGGATGTCTTTCACGACATCCGGCTTCTTGCGTTTACGGGCCGCTCGGCCCGCTCGGCGTGCCCGTTGGCGATGGCCGGTACAATGACGCCTTTGAGCGTGCCATCTTAGATTTCCCATGAGCAAACCCGCCCTCACCCTCAAGTTCAAATGCACGGCGTGCGCCAAGCCGGTCACGTTGTATTTGCAGAAGACGACCGCGTGTTCGCACATCACGCCGTATCAGGGCTGGTGCAAGTGCGGTCAACTGATGCGCCACGCCACCGGCGACAAGGACGCCGTCGCGTCGTTCGTCGATTCGATGGATCCGCTGTGGTCGCATCACCACCATCACCATCATTGAGCGGCCGGGCGAGGCAGGGCGGCCGGGCGGCATGACGGTGCGCCGGACTGCGCGGCGCACCACGGTGTGACGATTTGCCGCGAGCGCGGTGCCTACTGCTTACATTTCCCGTAGGTTGAGTCGGTTGTCCGTCAATTGGAGCTTCAGCGGCTCGTCGGCGTCGAGTTGATTCGTTGGCACCACGAGCTTCCACGCCCCCTCATCGGCAGGGTTTCGGAAGAAGGCGACCACCGCCACATACTCCGTGGCATCGTCGATGGGCTGAGACAGGCTGATCGACGCGTCCGGGTTCACCACTCCGGCCACCGTGGCCTGCACCTCGCCAGCGAGCACCTTGCGGTCCTGCTTGACCAGATCGTCGTATGACGCCGCGTCAAACAGCTTGCGGTCTTTCAACTGATACACGCGTACGACGACCGACGTGGCGCGTCCCGCGTCGTCCGGATTGAGCGCATCGCGCGCGGTCACGTCGACATTGACGACTTCCACGCGTTTGTAAAAGACCGCATGGAACGCATTCGCAGTTCCGTTCGAGACGCTTTGCCACGCACCGCATGCGGACAGGAAAAGCGTGGGAAGCAAAAGGGCAATCGCCTTGCGGGCGAGCGGAAGGGGATTCGGCATAGGGCGGTGGCTCATGCGCTGATAGCGGCAAGACAGGGATTGGGCTGGGGCGTCGCAAGTGCGCGATGGACCCCCAGAGTGATTCGAATGTCGCGGCACTCGTTGCTTGGCAGAACGCTTGTCCATCCAAGGCGAGGCGCATGCGTGGTGTTTGCGACGCCGATGCGCGGCTTGGGGGCCATCGTCGAGGGCACGATCAGGCGCACGTGAACATCGGCCGCGGTGCCTATGTAGAGCGCAACCATCGCCATCAACTCGGCATGTAGCGCGGTCCCGGGCAGGAGCGTATCGATTTGCGCCGGATCGCTCGGGCGCAAGCGCGCCTCCACTGCGCCGTGCCGGTACACCAGACGGCGGCCAAGTACATAGTCCGCCCCAAGGCCTCGCGTCGCTGCGGCTGCGGTTACCGTTGAAGTCAACGGACGTGGCGCGCCTGCGCCGATCGTCTTCGGGAAGAACTCCGTCACCTGAATTTCGACGCCCGGCGCGGTCACCGCCAGTGCGCCGGCCAGCCCCTCGGCCGTGCGCGTGCGCTGAATCAGCAGACCGAGAATCGCGAGCATGCGCACGCCCGGCAGACCGGCGCGTTTGGGCTTGTCCCCGTCGGCGAATCCGGCCAGACAAAGCAAGTTGCGTGAGTGCTCGTCATTGCCCGCGGCGCGAAAGCTCTCCGGGTAGCGGTACTTCTTCCACGCCCGATAGAGCAACGTGACGCCACGGTGGTTGAATTGATCGAGGAACGCGGCTACGGCCTCAAAGCCTTCTTCGCGCAACGCAATGTCGTCGACCATGTGAGACGGCACACACGCATCGACGCCATACAGGCCCATGAACGTCGTTCGAAGCGTGGGCGGGGCATCCGGCAGATCTTCATCGCGCTCGACGGCGACCACTTCCGCGCTGGGAAATCCCATGCGCGGCCACGGCCTGAATCGCACCGACTCGTGAACCGGCGTATTGCCGGTGCCAAGGCCCGGTGTGTCCGGTGCGCGCAGCTCCAACAGGCGGCACAGTTGCATGAAGCTCATGTGCGGTGCGCGTGCGAGCAGGTCCCGCACGAGAGGATCGAGGTCGGGCAGGTCGCGGGCCGTCATAGCGGGTCTCGGTACGTCTTGCTGCGCGGCCAGTCGATTCGCGTTTGCGACGGCAGACTGATCACGGTCAATTGGGTGAACAGGTTGATCTCGGCATACATCTCGAAGAAGCGATGCAACAGTTCGCCAAACAGCATCAGGTCGCCTTCGCCGGCAAATGCATGCGAGTCGAGCGTCACTTCAATGTGTGCGCCGCGTTCCACGGCACCGCCGGAGACTTCTTCGAGCAGCGACTGGGACACCCAGCGAATGCCGTCCAGGCGTCGGCGATTGAGCTCGCTCAGGTCGGTATCGGTCCAGTCGTAGAGCGAGAGGGCGCCGCGCAACACTTCGGCGTTCATCAACGAAAGGAAGTTCGGCGCCAGATGTGAGAGCACGCGCCACTGGAACCGGTCGCCGGTCGGGGGATACAGCGGCAAGGTCAGAGCGACGAGATTCTGTACGCTCGCAACGTTTGGCGTGTTCGATATCAACTCGCACAGTCTGGCTGCGCGTAGCGATTTGCGCGGCAGCATGCCGTTCGTGCCGGTCATGCGCAGTGACAGACTCTCCTCGGGGACTGCGCTCATGGCTTCCCACGCGTGACCGCCCAGGACGAGCCACGTCTCGTGCAACCCCGAGACACCGGATCGCACCCGCGTGTGGAAATAGCGCTCCGGGGCCTCGTGACGCAGCATGCCGCCGCGATGCTTGAAGGTGGCGAACGGAACGTAGCCGTATCGCTGCGCCGATGCATGATCGAACGCCTCCACCGCGTCGACGGAATAGGTTTCGGTATGTTCCCCCAGGTAGCCGGCTGGCCTGACCCGGTACTCGGCGTCATGGTGATTGATGTCGATGGGCTCGGCGTCGAGTGAGAACAAGTTGATGACAGGTGTGCAGAACAGGCGAACGTTCTGCGCATCGAACGGCTGGTCGCCGGGGTAGGGGTGGGAGAGCACGAATTCAAGCTCGAACCGGCTTGCCGTCGCGGGCAGACTGGCAATATCGAAGCCGCAGACGTCAACGAACAGGAATTTCTCCCGGAACGTGAAGTACTCCAGCAGCAACTGATAACCCGAGAAGGCGTTCTCCGCCTTGGGCCACAGCCGTTCGTCGGCGGTGAAGCCGGCCGGCGCCACTGAGATTGTCGTGAGCGGTACCGCCTCGCCATTGCGGACTTCGGGCACGCGGCACAGCACGGCATCGACCTGCCGGGTCAGCGCCAGGTGCATCGAAAAGGCGGTCGGCAGGTCGGCATTCAGAAAGAGACGAAGGCGGGACAGATCGGTTTCGTCACGGCGTGCTGCGGCATCGAGCGCGAATGCCAGGCGAATGACCGAGCGGCCGTCCTGGCGCACAGCGGGTTTTGCATGCGTGACCCTGATCGGGTGGAGGGCGACCGCTTGTGTGGTTCGGTATTCGCATTGGACCGTCCGTGGCGGATCGCCTTCGTGTGCGCCCGGTACGGAAATGGCCGAGGAGCGCACGACCACGCCGGGCTCGACGACTTCGGTACTTTGAACTTTGGCGTTGGCCGGTTGCAGTTCCACGACCGAGAGTGACGGAATCATGCGCAGGTAGTGCGGCCAGAGCAGGCTGACCAACCCTTCGGTCAGTTCGGGCAGTTCGTCGTCGAGTTTTTGGCGCAGGCGGCCGGTCAGAAAGGCGAAGCCTTCATAGAGGCGCTCGACGTAGGGGTCGAGCGCGCCTACGCGGTCCATGTTGAGCATGCGCGCGCGTTCGGGGTGCGCCCGGGCGAATTCCTTGCCGGCTTCGCGCAGGTATCGCATCTCCGCTTCGTAGTAGCGCAGGATAGGGTCGTCGTTCGTCATCAGATAGCGTGTTGAAAGGTGGCGAGTGCGCGTGCCGGATCGAGCACGGTCATCTCGGCCTGGAGATCGGCAATGCGACGGGCGAGGGTAGGGCGATCGACGTCTTTGCGGTGGATCGAGCCTTTGAGACCTCGGACCAACTGCTGCTTGACCTCGAAAGCGAGCGCGGGCTCCCACTGCGCGAGCGAGACGGAGCGCGCGCTGGCGTCGAGCGCTGTCAGCAGGGCAATCGCGGTGTCGGGCCGGCTGGCCTGATCGGCCATGCGGGCCATCAAGAGTCGTTGAAGAAAGCGGTGGCGTTGGGAAGTCATGCCCGGCACCGCTTCAAGCCAGGCGACGGCGGCCTCAAGTCCTTCGCCGGTTACTTTTTCCCGAGCCTGAGCCTCGATTTCGGGCCAGTCGCCGACACCATCGTCCGCACCTTGTGCCGACACGGGCAGGTCGGCGGGGCATTCACCTGCGGCGAGATTGCGCACGACCGCGTGTCTGGCGATCCATTCCAGGGTCGTGTCGTCTGCGAAGGGGGTGCGATCGCTGAAAGTCAGGCGCTCGACGTCGGGCATGCGATCGAGGAACAGCGCGACGTCTGTGCGCAGCACGTCGCGCCACCCGTCGTACGGGTGTCCCACATGCGCCAACGCTGTGTGCTGGAAGTACTGGAGGTCGAGCCAAAAATGATTGGCGCCCTCCATGAAGGCGTCTTCCACGCGATCGAGCACTTCATGCCATTGCTTTTGCAAGAGAAGCCGTTTCAAGTGCTGGCGAAGCTCCAGACGCGGCGGCGCGAGGCGGGTCTGTCCGGCGTTGTCTGCCGGTGGCAGCTCCTGCAGGGTGTCCCAGCGAACGCTGCGCACGATGCGCGCGGCGCTCAGGTAGCCGCTGTCCTGATCGCGCAGCCAACTCGCCATGACGCGAGCCTGTTCGAGCACGTCGCGCGTCGACCGGATCGTAGTGGGCGCGAACGTGGTCAGGGCGACGGGCGGCGCTGCCTTGACGGGAACGACGCCATTTCCCGGCGTGCCTGCGCTGCCCGCACCGTTGCGCTCGATCAGCGTCACGAGCGACTGCAGGTTGGGGCGAACGGATGCTGGCCACCCGTTGGTATGCGTGAGCAGCACGTCGAGTGCGGCGAGCGCCCGTTTGACGTCTTCGGCGACGAAACCGCTGCTTGCCGCAATCGATTCGAGCACGCGAGGAGTCGCGAGCATTTCCAGTGCGCCCTTGCGGGCTTCGGCGCGTTCCGGCAGGACGGCGTCGCCAAAGCGGTGCACAAGCGCTGCGGTCAGTTCCAGTCCGTCGACGAAGCCGGGCGGGCCGTCGCGGCGCAGGCGTGCCGAGGCGTAGTAGCCGGCCAAACGAAGATCCTTGCCGGTATCCTTCGTGAGCCGCTCGCAGTGGGTGACGATACGGCTGTCGTCGATGCCGCCGAGTTTGCCGGCTTCATCCTTGATGGCGAAGAACGACTCTTCATACGCGGGGTCGCGCCCCGCCCCGGATTCGCCCGGCAGGGGGCGCAGCCATGCATCCCATGTCTTTATTCGGGCGCGCGCGAACTGTTCGGCATTCCGTACGGACGGAAACATTCGATTCACGAGACCGGAGAGCATCATTCGACCTCCGGGCGTGCCGCGACATGCGGGTTTTGGGCGGGCGTTGTGGCGGGTGGCTTCGCAGCGCCTGCCGAGAAGATACGAGTAGGCAGCGTGAAGTGACGCAACTGCAGCACGTCGAGCGGGCCGGCGCCGGCCTCGCTTCGCATTTGTACACGCAGGGGCGTGTCGGCTGCCTGATCGGGCAACCAGGTCAGCACATGGCGCGCGCTGTCCTGGGGTTCGACTTGGGCGCGTTCGAGCAGACGGATGAGGCCGAAGCGACCTTGGGCGTCGAGCGCGGAGCGCAGACCTCCGAGAGCCGTTTGCCACTCGACACGGGTGATGGGCTCCAGGGCTTGCCCCGGCCACTCGAACGGCACCCATTCTTCTTTCTGGTTGAAGTAGTGGAAGTCTTTGTCGGAGAGCACCAGCCGGATGTCCGTGATGCCTGGCGTGGGCACGCCTCGGAGATCGAAGCGCACGCGTGCATCGCCTGACGGGAACAGCACGTTGGCCACGCGGGTAAGACGATTCAGGCCGTTCACGAACGCCGCGTCCAGTGCCAGACCGCCTTGATTCTGTCCCTGGGTGGCTACCCAGCGATCGCCTTGTCGCTCGATGACGCCCGCCAACTGTGTGGCGACAAATTGCGCGACGACGCCGCGCTCGGGGTGCATGAAGCGGGCCATCTCGGGCAGCGAGGCGTCGTTCTCCGAGTCGACGAATGGATAGCGGCTGCCAAACGCCGTGTTCCAGTCGGCCACTACGGCGTTGCGCCAGACGTCGTTCAGGCTTACGGCGGCGGGTTGCACCACCACTTGCCACGCCTGATCCAGTGGGGCTTGCAGTACGGCGCCGAAGCCGGCCCACTGGCCCCCGAGGCTTGCGGCCACGCGACTGGCATAGTCGCGGCTATCTGCGATCTCGGAGGTCTTGCCTTGCAGCACCGCTTGGGCTGCGACACGGGACATCGCGTCGGGATCGGGGGCGGAGACCATCTGTTGGAGCTTCAGGCGCATGGCCGTGACTCGCTCGATGTAGCGCGAGAGGCTCAGATCGCTCCCACTGGCTGCCTGCAGCCCGCTGGCGCTGTTGCCACTGCCCACCAGATCGCTGCCGGTGAGCCGCAGGATTGGGCCGAACGCGCCGGCCAGCGGCACGACCGTAGTCTGCTCTCGCTTGGAGGGGTCTGCGTCGTGCCCGACCAGTTGCTGGGCACGGTCGAGCAGGCCTGCGGCCAATGACTGCGACGTGACGCCGGTGCCTGCTTGATAGTTGATGGCGTTCATGAGCGCCACCATGGGTGAGCGTTGCGAATCACCGAGCAAGAGGAGTTGATCGACCGTGCCGGTCAAGGACGGTGCCGGTTGCCACCGCAGGCTGTTGAGAAACTTTTCCCAGGCACGCGCGTAATTGTCGAAGTAACGTTGCCGCAGTTTCGCCTTGAGGGCCGACGCATTTGAATCATTCCCTTTGGCGTCTGACAGGACCCAGTCTCCGGTTACGTTTTGCCGTGCGCTGGCGTCGTCAATGGCTCGGGAGATGCGTTCGTCGAACGCTGCACGGGTGTATACGCCTGGGACGGTCTCCGATGCGCTGAAAAGCCCATGGCTGCTGGTGTCGCCGAGCAGGCTTGGGAGTGTGACGGGCGGGTACTTGGCCTGTGCGTCGTCGATGATCTTCTCGTAGAGCGCATCGGTGGAATTCTGGATGCCGCGTACGCTGATGATCGTCTGCCGGGTGGAGGCCACCAGATTTTGATCGGCCGACATAGCAAGCGATACGCCGCCGTGCGCGGTGCCCAAGTGCGACGCCATGAAGGCGAGGGTTTGAGCGCGCAGGTCGCGCCATGCGCCGGGGGACAGATCGGAGTGGTTCGGCCGCACCGGTTCCTCGGTATTCAGGAGTTGCGGTGTCAGAAAGGCGGTGTCCGAGCGTGCCGGGTTGGCGAGCATCAGGTACGCTTTGAGCGTGTCGTGCGCGGCGTCGGCCTGCACGTTGCCACTGTCGGCGATCTCGGCGTCCGAGAGCGATGCGAGTCGCATCAAGCGGCCTTCGAGGGCGAGCCGGACTGGCGCCATGAGGAAGATTTGGGCGGCGCTCACGTAGCTCGGCCACAGTGCGTTGAGAATGGCGACGTCTCGATTCAAGCCGAAGCGAGTCGACCAGGGAGCGCCCTGGCGGCCTTGCACTTCGAAGGTGTCCATTTGGCGACCGAGGTGATTCAGCGCCAGCATCTGCTGAGTCCGGTCGGACGCCCGCTGCCATTGCGCAAGGGCGTCATTCGCCGATCGGATCGTTGCACGATTGTGAAAGCCGGACAGATTGACGCCCAGGATCCAGACGAACATCGCGCTCGTGACCAGCCAGGCGGTTGTGCCGGACGGTGACAGGCCGACGCGTCGTCCTTGCACCTTGCGGCTGTGCAGGGCGACGGTCTGCAAGAGATTGCGATGTCCCGCATTGCGACGCCCGTCCGCGACGTGTGCCGCAAAACCGAGGGCAGAATCGGGCGCCCCGATGGGTGCCATCGGGGCGACGAGGACGCCGTGCACCGCGTGCCGCCAAACTCGTGATTCAGCCGTTGCCGAGACAACGTCGGCCAGCGCCGTCTGGATGTGTGAGATGTGCTGTGAAAGGCTGGCGGTCAAACGGTTCAGGGGATCGGCCGCGAGTTGCGCAATGCCCGCATCGGCCAAATTGGTCGCCAGCGTGGCGAGGGCCGCCTCCACCTCGCCGTCCTTCGTCTGCTCGCGCGTCCACACATAACCAACGCTACCCGGCATAGCGCCGCTGACGTCATCGAGCTGCGCCAGGTCCAGCAGGTAGACGGGGGCCGCCCAGCGCAGGACTCGGCCAATCCGGCTCAGTCGCGGCGCTAGCTCTTCCGCTGCAAGCAGCGGAAGAGCGGGCCGTGCGTCACAGGTGAGTGCGATGACCGCGTCGATGGGGCGCCGACGGCGCATTCGTCGAATTTGATCCAGCCACGCCTGGTCCGGGCCGTCGGCGGCGTCCGACGCATAGAGCAGCACGCCGTCTGGCGTTAGTGCAAAGCCGTCCGCGACGAGGCTGGGGGATAAGTGCTCCACTAGGCGATTGTCGCCGCTCACGAGGAGCCAGCGTTCGCGGTATCGCCAGCGCCATCCGTGGCGCTCCTGCAGCGCTAGTCGTAACGTCTTCGCTCGGACAACGCCTTGAGCATCGCTCACGTTACGGGTGGGAGCGAGCACTTCGAGCTTTCCCTTGACCCAATGCGCCACTCGACGCGCCCAGACGGCGGGGCGCGACGATGCGTCGAAGCTGTACCCGAGGAATAGAAGAACGAACATGAGGCAAAGCCCCACGATCCACATGGCCCGTGTTTCGGCCGAGTGCATCCCGAACATCTGGTCGCCGCGAAACCATATCAGCAGTCCGGGAAGAATGACGACAATGAGACTGCGGACGATATCGAAGCGAAATTTACGTTGCATGGTCGGAAAGCGTTGAGACGGGAAAGCCGGGTTTTGTCTTGGTCACAGCGAGGTCAGCGAGTTCAGCGAGTTCAGCGAGGTCAGCGGGATCGGGCGGGCTATACGTCGATGTATGACGCGAATTGCGAAGGCACCAAGCACGGATGTCTTTCACACTCGCATGTGCAAAGGTCGTCGCTTAGCGCCGCTTCGCGGCCGTCTGGCCCTTTCGTAGGCAGACGGGGCCCCGTGCACGAGATGTGCCCGGTCGTTTTGCAGGCCGGGCACCAAACGGGATCACCCTCGTAGGCTTGCTCGACCTCACCGATACGGTCCCCGGTCGCGCCTTGTTGCACCGTCCCTTGCGCGGTCGTTTTGTCGCCTGTCAGAATGTCAAACCGTCGTACCACGTTGAGTTCCCACAAAAAAATAAGAGGGCATCGGTCAATGGCGCCGCGCCGGCGTTATTCTGGTTGGGGGCCACGCACCACCGCGTAGGTGTGAGCGGCACCACTACCGGACGCGATTACGTGCACGGCTGGCTCGGCGGCCACGGCCATACAAGCGGCGGTGAGGGCAAGCCAGGGCGAGGCCTCGCCAGCATGACCTACGCGATGATCCAGATCCGTCTTACCCGCTTCGGCGCCGACCGTGACCAAGGGCGCACCGGCCTGTCCTGCCGTGTGTGCTTCAAGTCCGGCCAACCAGAGATGTGTGGTGTCGCTTGTCCGCACGGTCGCCCACTGCGCCGCACGCGCCAGAGCGACTTCACGGCCTTCTGCCGCGCAGACACGATTCGGTCGACAGACGACCGCCTGACACGGCAATCCGTTGGCACGCTGGACGGCCTCAGGCATCAGCAGAACGGCTGAACCAGCCTCCGCACTGCCATCGGCCGGCGCCGCACCGAGCAGTGGGCTCAGATTTACCGCGACCATGAGGCGGGCTTCATGAGCTTGCGTCTGCGCCGCTCGATTCAGCCATTCATCCAACAGCATCAAGCCTGATTCGGTAGACGTTACCGTCGGACGTAGGGGGAATAGCTTGTGCTGCGTCCACGTGGCGTTCCACAGCCGAACGATGACGTCGGCGTCTTTCGTGCCTGTGACGGCAAGGTGCACGCTCAATCGCACACCGCGCGGCAGTGTCTTGACGGCGTCGACGGTCTTGGCCAGCAGTTCGCCGAACAACCACGTGAGGACACGTTCATGGCGGCTTACGTCATCGTGCAGCGGGTTGCCGCGCGCATCGGTGGCAGGCTTCTGAAACCACCGCGCGGTGACGGTCGCCGGATCCTTCGCGGGCGTTGGGTGGGTGGGTAGCGTTAATGATTCACCCAGCACTTGGTCCAGCGTGTCCTCCTTCTCATTGCTGGAGAAGCGAAACGCCGACGCAAGCACAACCATGGGGCGGCTCTCGCGTGCAAGCTCAGTCTCGATGTAGTTGTCGCAGGCCTTGTTCCACTCGATCGCGCCATTCCGGCGGCCTTCGTAAGCACTGAAGTGGCTCAGTACCACGAACGACGCAAGGCCGGTCGGAAAGACCGTCACGCACGTCCAGAACCACAGCGTGCTGGTGGACTCGTCTTTCGGCCACAGCATCAAAACACCAAGGACGCCCAGGATGACCAGAACGAAGAAGACGATGGTCCACACGAGGGCCGACGGCGGCGTGTCCGGTACCTCCTCCTTGGGAGGGAGCAGTTCAAAATCGAGTGCCATGGCTTTTCAGTACAGCGGTGTGTAGCCGGCCCTGAAGGCGTTCGGCCTCGTCAGATCGGCACTTGGGACGTTTAACCTCGGGGGAACACGCCGCATCGCTTAAACCCCGAGTTGGTTGCTGTGGGACCGCTTCGCCGCACCGACGTTGAAGCTTCCAGGCAAGAAGGCGTCCTCCTGCGATCGGGCGGCAGCGGACACTGCCTTGGCCGCCGCTGCGGTATCGTGAGCCGGGGTGTTGCTCCAGGGCACGTCCATGATGCGACGCGGTCGCAAATAGCCGCCGGCGTCAATGGCCAGAAAGCCTGCACGGGAATCGTGGACGTAGTGATCGAAGAAGCGAATGAGGTTCTCGGACAATTTTGGCGGATTGAGCCAGGCGTTCCAGTAGGCGAGTTGCTCGTCGGTGAGCGGGGTATTCAACGACGCATCGGCGCTGCCGGCAGTACTCACTGTCCGGTTGTACTCGTCTCGATTGGTGCCCCACAGGTGGGTGAGCCATGCGCGCCAGTTCATCGTATCGGCTTCGTTGCTGGTCATCGCGTGAAGTCGTTGCTTCGTCACCAGATCCGCTTTCAATGAATCGTCGATGGCATCGATATCTTTGTAGATCTCGCGTGGATCGAATTCAAAGCGCACTTTTAGCCAGCCGTAGTAAAGGCGCATGTGAGAGAGCACTTGATCTTCCAGCTTTCCGCTTACATTGACCGCAGCCGAATATTCGTCGAACAGGGCCTTGAGTTCGGGGTCAAATTCGAATAAATCGTAAACGCCGGGATTCGTAGCCTTGAGAAGGGTAGGCGGAGTGAACGGTACGCCGCTGATCGCGGCCTCGCGTCGCATGCGATTTAGGGCAATGCGTGCCAGTTGATCGGATCGTGCCTGTTCGTTAGGCTTGTAGCCTCCCCCGACATCCGAGTGCACGCCGGGGTACACGTATTCCTCGTATGTTCCAGCCGAGTTGCGAACCGGAGTTAGCGGAAAGCATGCGCGTAGCTCGTGCCCACACACAAGATGCAAGCACTGCTCGACCTGTGAAGGGATGCCGACTTCCATACTTGACAGGTTGGCCGCTGGCAGTCCAACGGACTCGACGGTGTCGAATATCCCAAGGAAGCGGAAAAAAATCGGGGCCGATTCGCCATCAACCGCGGTGGAGCACGGAAAGTGAGGGAGGCCCTCTTTCGTCGTGCATTTTGCGAGCACGCGGTTGACGAACGCGCGCGCTAACGTCGCGCCGCGAGAGAAGCCGAAGACGGCGATGTCAATGCGCCGAACCTTGTGATTTCTTGCCAAGGCGTCGTCTAGATCGCCCACCGCTCTCGTCAGCCGAACGTCCCATCCTAGGCCCGCGCCACCACCCAACGCAGAACTGTCTCGGATAGATTCCCACCAGCCTGGGTCGCTGGCGTTGAGAGGCGTGCCAACACCGGAATAGTAGAACTTGCGCATCAGAGGAAGCTTTTCCGCATGTCCGTCGTATAGTCGAGAGATGTTTGATTGCCTATGCGTAGCTCTGTCGTTTTCCCGGTTATTACCGGTTCCATCAAAAAAGAAGGTCAGCCACGGGTGCTGTTCACACGTAGCACAGGCGCTGAATTCATCGGCATATAGTTCCGTGGAGGTTTTCTGCGCACGCAGATCATCCATAAGGTCGTCGGTTATCCAGTCTTGCACCTTATTCCCCTTTCTTTCGCATGAGCTTTGGGCCAGCAAAAAATAGCCGATCCATCCTCGGATTAGAGGGCCCCAAATCGCCATCCCCTGGAATGATTTCGGCTTCAACTTCGTGGCCATCAAAGAACCTGACGATTAGGAGACTATGCTTAGCAGTGTTTGCAGGTGTGGTACCGATCAAACGGACGTCCCTGCTAAAGGCTTTTGCTTGCCCGTCTATCTGATTGGGATCGGTCACTTCCCATACGACCTTAACGAATTGACCTACACCAGGTATCGGCGCACAGCAAACTGTGCCCCCAGTAGCGCCGTCCGAGAATTTCTGCAGTGCGGATCCGAAGGCTCCCGTTTTCTCGTCAGAAGTTGTTCGAACTGAGAAGAAGGCAATCTGATCCTCGGTGTAGTTCACGCCCTCGGTCGACACATCGACGTATCCGCGAGGGACTCCCGTAGCGCAGGCCGTCAGTGAAGTCAGTGATACAGCGAGGAGCAAAGCTCGAATCCAATTCATCAGTGCATCTCCAAATGTGTGTGTTTTGGAAAATTGATCAAGGTTGGGATGGATCGACAGGTCACCACGATGTTGACTTGAGCGACGGAGTTTGAGCATGCACGGTGACGGTGGGAAATCCATCACGATCGAATGCGACTACAGCCATCCCCTCGCCCTCGGCGGCAGGCAAGTCTCCCGCGACTAGGGTTTCAAGGGCCACGGTGCGACCAGAAAGTGATGTGCTACTTACCCGAACCTTGGTGCCTGGAATTGCTACGACCGCAGAGTCGATCTCACTCACCCCGGGCCCATAGCCCCGAGCCCTCGTGCTTCCGAGACAGGCCGACGGAATGTCAGCGTCTATTGGTGGAATAAGCTCAACGTCGGATCGATCATGCGCGGTGTCGTTGACCACCTTAACGGGCATTCGCACGAAGCCCCGCTCACGCAGCGTGGACTGATACTTAACAACACCTGCGGCGGCATGACGCACTGCGGCCGCTGACGCGATCTCCCGCCAGACGTCACCTCCCAGAGTCTGATAGGCGTCAATCAGTGGCGCGTGCAGTGAGGCATACCCATCCAATAGCGCCTTTAGGGCTGGATGTGCGTCGTAATCGGCGCCATGACGCAAGGCGTTTAGCGCATAGATTCCCGTATCCTGTTTGCTGTGGATTCCATAGCGCCTCGCCTTGCTAACGATAGATGTCAGTCTGCGCAAATCATCGTTTGCATCCCCCGATTCGCTGAACAGATCTGGTCGGATCCTTCCGAGCCAAGCGGAAACCTGCGCCGCGGCGGACGCTTCCTGCAATGCCGCGCTCATCGCCCCCCGCATTGGAAACGCGTCCCAAGCCTGCGGGATGATTTGGTTCTCGCCAACCAACTCCACCCATTCCTCTTGCAAATCCAGGCACCACCATGCAGACAGCGCGCCGAACATATATCTGCGGGCGTCCTCGGGTAATTCGCGATGTAGGACGGATAAGTAGCTCGCCTGGTAGAAGTGAAACCAGACGTCCCGCCCGTCGGGTTCAAGTTGCGCGTGCAGCAACGTCTGGAGATGAGCGACGAGCGCCAAAGCGTCGTGCTCGCACCACAGCCACGAGATGCATCGGTAATCTGTCTTCGCAGCGCTCACGAGAGACTGGTGTATATCCTTCGCAGCCCCGTTGTCCGGGGAAGGGCAAATGACGAGGAATGGCCCGTGCGCGGCGAGGTCGTCTAGCCCGGTGTCTTGATACAAAGCAAACCGTGGAAGGCCACGAACGACGTCGTGCAAGTGGGACTGCATCTGCGGTGACAGGGCGCTCGGATCGATCAGGGCGTAGAGCTGCATCGCCGGATGAGTCTCGCGATAGGCGGTGTACTGTTCGCATAGCCTGTCGAGCAGCGGAGTCGGGTCTTTGGATGGCATGGTCGGGTATCGGTGAAAATCCGTGTTACATGGGCGTGAAGGGCGAGCCACCGCCGGCCGCCTTCAGCGCGCACTCACCTTCGGCGGGTACGGGGAGCACCGGTAGCGCCGGCGCCACGCTTGCCGGACCACTACGATTGAACGAACCGGCACGCCAATCCCGGCTTCCTTTGGTCCCGTCCTCAATGCCACCGCTATGCAGGCGCAGGTACGAGCCACCACACTTGAGCAACAGTTCTTCCTTGGCTTCGATCACCACTCGCCCGTTCGAGCTGGTGATGGTCGTATCCTTGTCAGATGAGATATCGACCCCATCGCTGTGCGCCGAGATCTGGACTTTGCCTCGGGCAGCAAAAAGCTTGATGCCGAGCTTGTGAGCGAAGAACGACAGCCGCTGGCCGGCCGCCAAGACGATGTTCTTCACCGCGCTCGTGTTGAACGACTGAGACGACGCGACGCTCACGTCCTTGCCTGCGGATACAAGCACGCGCTCGGGCGTGGCCAAGCCGATACCGTTTGGCGCAGAAATGGCGATAACAGCCTTCTTGAGCCCCGCGAGCTCTTCCTTCAGCCAACGATTCTCCGCTTTGACGTCGGCGACCTCGGCCTGCGCGGCAAGCGCCACCTTGGCTAGTTCTTGCGCTTCGCTCTGCGTCTTCTCGAGTTGATCCGTGACCGCCCGCATCTCAGCCTGCTCGCCTTTGGCTTGCGTTTGCGGATCCGCTGCAATGAGCATCCCGCCGCCGGCACGCACATGTCCCTTCAGGTCCGTGCGTAACTCGAAGCCTCCGCCGCGCGTTTTGTTGCTGCGATCGACCGTGTGACCCAGGTTGAGTTGGGTCTTGCCGTGCTCGGTCGCGAGCTTGATGTGCTCGTGGCCCTCACGGTCCTCCATCTCGAATGTATTGTTAGTGCGCGTGCGGATCGTGTTACGCGTTCCCCAAGGGTGCCCAGCGACTACCGGATCAGTCTCTTCTGCCGTGTGAAGCACTTGGGCGATGTAGGGCAGATCCAAGCAACCCCACAAGAAGTCGACGGTGACCACAGCCCCCCCGACCAATCCGAAGTGAAATCCGGTCTGGCCCGGCCCGGCGAAGGGCTTGGCCAGCCGCATCGGGCAACTCTCAAGCCCCTGCATGCGCTTTTCACGATCCGGATGCAGGTGCACGATGTAGCGCCCTTGCTCATCGAGGTAGGGTTTGCCATAGCGGTCAGGCGCCGCGATGGTGCCCGTGATCGCTCCCTTGGTGTTGGGCCATGAATCCTCGCGCAGCGGCAGACGGTAGATGCGATCCGACGGGATGCCGACGAAGTCGATCTGGTAGCCGTCCCGGCGTGATGCACGACAGGTCACACGCGTAACCAGAATGCCATGCTTGGCATCGGCCAGGTCGCGGTTCGATAGCTTGAGCACCGCACCGGCGGTGAGCCCGTAGACATCGCCGGTACCGGAGTATTGGACCTGTGCTGCTTGAGCGGCTTCGTGCCGCAGTTGTGCCTCCGCCTGGGCCTGATCGTCGGTCAGGTAAGGCGTGCCCCACACGTACGATTCACCGTAAGTCGTGTCGTCGTTGTGACGGACTTTGGAACTGGTCGCAAGATCGGAAGTCAGCCGCTCCGGGCTGTAGGTGCGCACGGTGTGTGTCTGCGGGATGGAGGTTGCTCGCGTCTCCAGCGTCTGGATTGATTCGGCCCCCGAGGTGCTCAGGCTACTTTGCGCATGAAACGGCACGGTCAGGCTGTCGTCGCGCCGATAGTGCCGGAAGTCGTCGCCGAAGCGCACTCGCTCGCAGTGCTTGCCCGTCTCGCACGTGAACCAGATGCCGCTGCGCTCACACAGACGGGTGAGGAACGCCAGGTCGTCCTCCCCCCACTGCATAACGAATTCCCGCTTTCGGTATTCCGCAAACAAGTCCATCTCGACGTCGGCCAGAAGCTGGTCGAAGTCGTTCTCGCCCAGAATCGTGCGAATGATCTCCGGATCCGTCTTGTCCAGGAAGAACCGGCACTTGCGGCCATTTCGCAACAAAGCCAAGCGCGACTCGAGCACCACCTCGTAAGTGGTTTCGTCCTCGCTGCTACCCAACTGGGCGAAATCGGTGACCACCCCCTGGATTCGCTGCGCCGGTACCGGGGTGCTCCAAAGTCTTTGCGGCTTGGGCTCAAAGATGAGCGTTGCCGGCTTGTTCTGGTATTCGGTGCGAGACAGGTCGTCGCGCGGATGCGTGAAGCGAACGACGCACCTCGTCGGCTCCCCGATCGCCTTTGTCCCGGTGAAAGACAACACATCAGCTTGGGACGCGCTGCGTGCCTGCGGAATGTCGAGGCGGTATTGCTGCTGCGCCAGACCGAGTGCATTGGAAATATCGGGGAAAGCCACGTAGTTGTACGATTAATTCAAGTAGGCAAGATGGGGGGGTGTAGCAAAGCATCGGATGATCAACGCCTTACCGGCCACGCGTGTTGAGTTGGCATGAAAGCATGCGTTCTCAATGGACACTGGTGCCGCGGGTGTTGCGGCGCCGGTGCGCTGCCACTAGTGTGCGACAGCCTGCCGCGTATAGGTCCCCGCAAACACTCCGTTGGATTTCAGTTTCGGGGGCTCACTCGTATCCGAGACAACGAGCTGCTTGCGTTCAAATGACGAGAGTGCTGGGCTGTCTACCTTCACCAGAAATAATCGGCGTGGAGGTTCGGCGTTATCGAACCAAAATCTTGGGCTAGCATCGTTCGGCAGCCCGACTCCGATGCGCTTGACTGAAGACATATCCGGCACATGTGCACTGGCCGTGCCATCGATGGTCAGCGTTTGCCGCTGTGTCTGACCATCAGCATATTCAACCCAGACGGGAGCACCAGCAAACGCTCTAGGCATTGCCACCACGACAGTGTTAGCCACCGCACCGGCTTCTGCGTAGGTGAGTGGTACAGGCATCATGCTTTGCGGGGTGTAGCTTCCATCTCTGGAAACTTCTCGGCGCAGTTCCATGTGGGTGTCCTGAGAGGGCGGCGCGGCAATCAACCAGACTGACGGGCCACCCCGCAGCCAGCAGCCGTGCGCATGCTCGTCGTGCGCGCCGTATGACAGAACATACTGGAACTGTCCGTTTGTTCGAAGCACAAGCTCGGAGCCAACTTCCGATGCTCCCGAGAAATAGTATTTCCCCGCCAGCGATGAATCGGGAGGTGGGGAACATTCTGCTGCCCAGCCAAGAGTGTTCGCACTGAGGAAGGAGGCAACGGCAAAAACGACCTTTGGCGCAAGATGTGTAAATTTTCTTATCAAATTTGATTTGTTCATATTTCCACTCAAAGAGCCGTGTCTGGAAAAGGAAAATGATCTCGACAACGTGGGCGACCTTTTAAGGGCGCTTGGTGTCGTTCCTAGAGTCAAACAGTAGGACTGACGCACGCGTGTGCAGATGACGTTTGTCCTCGGACTTGGGCTGTTGCGACACGAGCAACAGCCCAATATCGAATTCGACGGAAGCGTATGAACCACCGTTCAGCGCCAGATTCAGGAAGGGCAACTGTCGCGCTCTCATGCATTGACGGAAACGTCAAGTGCAGCATCCGGTTCCGCGCCGTCGAGATCTCGCGTGTTTTTCTGTACTGCGATGGCAGCAAATGCGCTCAGAGCGAACGACATTCCGTAGAATCCCTTTTCGCTCAGCGTGAATGATGCGTTGAACAAGCCGATACAAAGAAGCACGATGCCCGTCAAAAGGGCCGCCCACGTAACGCCGTAGTAGAGGCCTGTCACTGGCGTTCCCTCAAGTCGGTCGCGAACACTTTTCTGAAGGGAAACTGCCGCGAAAAGAGTCAACACCAGTACGGCAAAGTAGTAGCCCTTTTCATTCAGTTGCATGTCAGCGTTCCAGAGTCCAATCAGGTACGCCATCACACCAACCAGCAGGGCGCACCAGGACGCGGCGATAAAAGCGAAAGAGGGACGGCGAAAGCCTTGTACTTGTGAAATTGATTCAGCTCCTGCGGTTGACGGGCCGCCGCTACCGGCAACCCCCTGTAACGTCAATTTTTTGTTGACGGGCGAGCACGCCGCATGAATGGCGTGTCTGCTGCGTGCGATCAAAAATCTCGTGCCAGAAGAGAGGGCTGTCGCGCTCGAAGCACTGCGGCCCCCTCACAACAGATCGCTTTATCAACCCTTAGCTTTGGGCAACTGCGACACCAGCGACAGTCCGATGTCCATGCCTTCGACCTGGAAGTGGGGCACGATGAAGAGCTTGGTGCGGAAGAAGCCCGGGTTGTCGTCGATGTCCTCGACGATCACCTTCGCTTCACGCAACGGGTGCGAGGCCTGAAGCGCGTCGCTCGGGTCGTTCATCTCGGTGACCAGGCCCTTGATCCAACTATTCATCTCCAACTCGAGCACGCGGCGATCCTTCGTCATGCCGATGTTCTCGCGCTGAATCAGCTTCAGGTAGTGCGCGATACGCGAGAGCAGGAAGATATACGGCAAACGTGCATTGATGCGGCTGTTGGCCGTGGCTTCCTTCGTCTCATAAAGCGCCGGCCGTTGCGTCGAGCTGGCCGAGAAGAAGCACGCAAAGTCGTGGTTCTTGTAGAACGACAACGGAATGAAGCCGAGATTCGCGAACTCGAACTCGCGCGTCTCCGGAATCAGTACCTCCGTCGGAATCTTCGGCTGCACGCCAGTGCCGAGGTCGTACAGATGCACCGGCAAGTCATCGACACGGCCACCCGCCTGCGGTCCGCGAATCTGCACGCACCAGCCGTTGCTCATGAAGCTGCGCACCATGTTTGCCGCGAACGCAAACGATGCGTTGACCCACAGGTACTTGTCGTGGTCCGGCCCCTTGACCGCTTCCTCATAATTGAACGCGCGTACCGGCGTGGTGTCGCGACCATACGGAAGGCGACCCAGCACGCGCGGCATCGTCAAGCCGACATAGCGTGAGTCGTCGGTCTCGCGGAAACTCTTCCACTTGATGTACTCGGCACGATCGAGATAGTTGCCGATATCCTGAATGGCCGCGACCTCTTCCATCGACTGCTTGCCGAAAAACGCCGCGCCAACCGACCCGATGAACGGCATATGCGCCGCCGCCGCAATCTTCGAGATGTTGCGCAAGAGCGCCGCATCCATCGGCGAGTTCTCGAACTCGAAGTCGCTGATGATGGCGCCGATCGGCTCGCCGCCCGGCGTGTCGTATTCCTCGACGTAGGTCTTGCGATACAGCCCGCTCTGGATAAGCTCGGGGGCGTCGTCGAAGTCCTGCTGCAACGCCGCCTTCGAAATATCCAACACCTCGATCTTCACGTTCTTGCGGAAGTCGGTGCGCGAGACCAGCATCTTCAGACCGCGCCAACGGCCCTCCAGTGCCTGGAATTCCTGCGCATGCATCACAGCGTCCAACTGACGGCTGATCTGACGATCGAGTTGGCCAATGTGGAAATCGAGCAGTGACTTGTCCAGACGGTCAACCGCCAGACTCGACTTCGACACCAATTCGAGGAATGCACTCATGCCCCGTGCGATACGCTCGTCAGCCGACGCTTCCGCCAACATGTCGTTGTCGCGAAATGCCTCGATCGGACGAGCCTCGGTCACGGGTTGGAGATTGATCTTGCCGCACAGCGATGCGTACACGCTATCGATTGCCGCCTGCGACGCGTCGTTCGCGTCCAGCACTACGGCCTTTGCCGCACCTTGTTGCGCTTCTTTCGACTTCATTTCGGTTTCCGCTTGTGTTCGTGAAGTGACTTTGAATTGGGGAAAGCAGTGAAGGCTCGACTGAGCCATCTACGCTCAGGCATGACCCTCAAGCTGGGTGGCGGCCGTGGCGATCTGCGCCAACTCGCCACGCAGCTTGTCCGAGAGACGCTTGTCCTTGAGCACCTTCTCGAACTCGCGGCGGAAGCCAGTGTTATCCAGCAGGTTCGATTTGAGATCGCACAGTAGATTGCGCATGGCGAGCAGCGCCTGGAGTTCCGGGATCTGTCGAGCCACCTGCGCCGGCTCGAAATCCTTCATCGAGCGAAACGACAGGCTCACGCTCATATCCGAGTTGTCGTCGGCAAGTGTGTTGGGCGCGGCAAACTTGAGATCCGGAGCGTAGTCGGCCAGCACTGCATCGAAGTTGTTCTTGTCGACGTTGACCTTCTCGCGATCGGCAAGCGGCGCCTGCTCCCGGCCGGCGCTGAAATCGCCCGCAATCAACAGTTTGAGCGGCAACTCAACCTTCTTCTGTGCCCCGCCGGTATGCAGATCAAGGGTGATGGAAACCCTGGATTTAGGAATCTCATGCTGGAAACTGTCCATTCGCTCTCTCTATCTCTTCAAAAAAATATCGATTTCTCGCAGCCCTTTGGAGACCGCAAAGAATGAAAAGGGAGCTTATGTATCACAGCAAACTTGAATTCGTCAAAAATTAGGTGTGCTAGAGGTATTGCTCTAACGAGATTATTTTTCGGAATGATCTCGTTGATTTTGTTTGAAATGCTTGAGGGCTGACATTTACGGAAATTGCATGTATGAAAGAAATCAAACAGATGGCTTCATGCGGAGTCAAATTCGACCGGCATCTTGTTTACACCTAAGGGGGATTTTCGGGGGTGGGAAATAACTAATTTGCTGAGCTTTCGGTTTTTGTGCGTCAACTATTTGATTTGGATATCTATGTAATCGGTGGAGGAGATTTCAAGGTAGTATTCCGCGCCTTGAATGTTCGGCTTTCTGGCAACTTCGTATGCGGATCGAAAAACCTCTGTGGCAGGAAGGACTCATACTCTCCCCGCAGCATTTTCAGCAACAGGAGCAATGGGCTGCCTTCTCCCTGCAACAGGTGGCCTCCGAGGTGCTGGCAGCACCCTGGGGTACCCTCGACGTCGAAGTCGACGAGCAGGCGTTGGAGGCCGGGCGGTTGAAGCTCAGCCAATTGAGGTTGCGCTTTCCCGACGGCACGCCGATCGACACGACGACGGCCGATGCCCTGCCTCCCGCGCGCGACATGACGCAGGGGCTTGCGCCGGATGTGCAATCGATCACGGTGCTCGCGGCCTTGGCACTCCCCGATGCCAACGGCTCGAACTGTCAACTGGGTACCTCGCCCGCCGCCCGCCCGCGGCGCTTCCATCGTGAATACGTCAAGGTCATCGACCAGTTCGGTACGGACTCGGTCGAGATCGCGGCCGAGCGTCACGCGGTGCGATTGCTATTCGATTTCGAACCTCATGCGGACGACACGGTATGTGTCATTGCTCGTCTGTCGCGAGCCGCCGATGGACGGTTCCGCGTCGACCGCGATTTCGTGCCGCCCTGCCTCGCGCTTGCGGGCCACGCCAGGCATATCGAGCGGGTTCAACGTATTGCGGACATCCTGCACGCTAAAAGTCTCGCCCTCGGCGTGCGTCGCAGCGAGCGCATCGATCAGGTGACCGAGTACGGGGTGGCCGACGTGCAGCTCTTCTGGTTGCTGCATTGCATTCACCATGCGTGGCCGACGTTGCGCCACTGTGCGCGCTATCCGCATCGGCCGACCGAATATCTGTACATCACGCTGGCGCAACTGGCGAGCACGCTGATGACCTTCTCGACACAGTCGCAACTCGCCGATATTCCCGAGTACGACCATCAGCGGGCCGATGAGGTGTTCGCCGTGCTCGAGTCCACGATCCGCGACCTGCTCGACGCGATCATTCCCTCTCGCGTCGTGCCGATCGGGCTGGCGCGCAAGTCGGCAACGACCTGGGCGGGCCAGATCGTCGACGAGCGAATTATCGAAGGGGCCGTGGACTGGTACGTGTCGGTCAGTGCGCCGGTACCTGCCACGGAGCTCGCGCAGCAGTTTCCCCGCCTTTGCAAGATCGGTGCACCCGACGACGTCGAGCGCATCGTCAACTCGGCGCTTCCCGGCATTGCCGTGACGGCAGTGCAGCGTGTGCCGTCGGCCATGCCCGTGCGTCTGGACAACCAGTACTTTGCACTGGACAGCGCCAGCGACGCGCTCGCTCGCATGCTGGCCACGCGCGCGTGCCAAATCTACTTGCCGATGTCGCTTGCTGAGGCGTCGGTCGAACTCTACGCGGTCCTTCGCTCATGAATGCAATCGCCACCGATGTTGCCGATTCGGTAACGCTCGACGACGCGGCGCCGTTCGCTCGCGACCCGGCCCCGGCCGCCGGCCCCATTCGCCCGCTCATTCGCGACGCGGCGCTGCTCGTGACGACCATGTCGGCCGGCGGGACCGTCCCGGATGCCGCGTCGTTGCGAGCCCGCTGCGAGGCATTGCTCGACGAGTTCGACGTTGCGCTCGACAAGCAGCGCGTCCAAGGAGAGACCCGGGAAGACGTGCGAATGGCGTTGTGCGCCTTGCTCGACGAGACGGCGCTGCGATATCTGTGCGAAAGGGAACGGGACGGCTGGGAACTCGCGCCACTGCAGATCCAACGATTCGACATTCATGACGCAGGTGAGCGCGTGTTCGTGCGGCTGGATGCGCATCTCAACACGCCGGCTGCGAACGTGGACGTCCTCGAGTTCTACGGTGCGTTGCTGGGGCTGGGTTTCGTGGGCCGGTATGCGTTGTTGGGCGAGGCCAAACGTCGCGAGCTGATGAATGCGCTGAACAGCCGAATCTCGGCGATCCGCCCGCAGGTGTCGCCGCCATTCGTACTCGAACAGACAAGCCGCCGTCTGTCCGACTGGCTCTATCGCCTCTCTCCGTGGATGATCGCCGGACTCGCCTGCGTGGCCGCGGGCGTGGTGTGGGGCGTCTGGAGCACGACGCTCGACGCACAGCTCGCCGACCTCTCGGCGGGCACCCCCGTTGCTGAACCTCTTCCGACGGCGGCGCGCCCGTGAGCACATTACGTCGCGACGAAGGCTTCGCGTATCCCCGCCGAACCATGATTGCGCTGGCCGCGCTCCTGATGCTCGCCGTGCTTTGGCTTGTGAGCCCGATCACCGGCGACGTTGCCGCGCTGCTGAGTATTGTGATTGTGGCGGTTGCAGTCCTCGTCCTATGGCTGGGCGGGCAGTCGAGGTCCGGGGAAGCGGATGACGGCTTTGCTGCCATCCGCGCAGCGGTCGGGGAGATCTCACCCGAGCAGCGCGTGCGCATGTCCTGGATTCTTGTGACCGGCGACGGACTGCACGCGATCTTCGAGCGTACCGTCGGTGGAGGCGTTGCCCGGGTGGAAGGGGGCGCGATCTGGTTGCGCGTTGACAATCCCGGCGATCTGCCGGCATTGGCATCGGCCGCGAAGCAGTGGCGCAACGGACTGCCGCCCGATGGTGTGATGATCGCCGTTTCGCCGAGCCTGCACGCGCACACCGACAGCGTGACGCAGATGTTGCGAGCCATCCGCCAGGCGGTGGCCGACGCCGCAAGACGCATCGATGCCACGTTGCCGGGCTACGTGGCGGTTTACCAGCGGCTCACATGCGGTACACCTGACACCGCACCGAATTGGTTCGGTGCGGCGCACGCGAGCACTCCCGTCGAATCGGCAGCGTTGGCGCGTGTCGTATTGTCTGCGGAGCAGGCCGCTCAGCGTGCGGGCGGTGATGCCGTGTGCGTTGCCCGCGCCGCGGCGTTGGCTTCCCTCGTGCCCTGGACTCACCTGAGCGTGATGGAGTGTCTGAGGGGGACAGATCTGCCGTCGGCGCCGGTGTGCATCAAGGGGCTGGGCTGGATCGATTGCGGCCCGGCGACCGACGTCGAACATGCTTGGGATCGTGCCGTCGCGGAACACACACGTGTGCGCCGGATCAGCGCTCCGGCGTCGGCGCAACCTTGGCCGCTGCCACACCCGTTCGTCGGCGCCATCCATCGACGCCCATGCTTATCGCCTTTGGCGCGCTTGTGCGTGAACGCAGTGACGCTGCTCGCCTGCGCGAGCGCCTTCGCCTTCTGGGGAGCGGGGAAGAACAACGAAATTCTGCTCGGTCGCATAAAGGATCACCTCGCGCGATATGCCGCTGTAGCGCCCGGTCAGGACGCAGCGAAGCGCGCGGCGCTCCAAACCCTCGTGGGTGATCGGGATCAACTGGATCGCGATGCGCGCCTGGGCGTGCCACTGCGGCTCTCGTTCGGCATGTATCGTGGCGCCCACCTGGTTCAGCCGCTGAGTGAGGCCATTGCTTCGTATGTCCCGCCGTCGGCGCCTCCGTCGGTCGTCACGCTCGACAGCATGTCGTTGTTCGATAGCGGTAAGGCAACACTCAAGCCGGGCTCCACCCGACTGATGGTCGATGCAGTGACGATGATCAAGACGCATGCGCGTAAGCGGGTGCTCGTCGCGGGCTACACCGATAACGTGGGTTCGCCGACATTCAATCTGAAACTCTCTACGGCGCGCGCCGAGGCGGTGCGCGACTGGCTGGTCGAGGCGTCTGGGCTACCCGCCACGCAATTCGCGATTCAGGGCTACGGCGATACCCGACCGATCGCCAGCAACGACACCGATGCCGGGCGGGCCAATAACCGCCGCGTCGAGATTACGCTCGTGCCCGACTTCGGGATCTGACTGCGCCACGGGTCCCTGTACTCGGCCTATCCCGTCTATCCCGTCCACCCCCTATATCCCCTATGTCCCCGAAACCACCGGTTTCGGGATTTAACCGCACGCAGGCGCAACCTGCGGGCAACTTGTTGCAGTAGCAATTTAGGAGCAAAGCATGGCAATTCCGGGCTATATGTTTCTGTCTGACGACGCCGGTAAGAAAATCGAAGGTTCGGTGACCGTCAAGGGTCGCGAGGGCAGCGTCGAACTCGTCGCCTACGCGCACAACGTCTATATCCCGACCGATGGCAACACCGGCAAGCTGACCGGCACGCGCGTGCACAAGCCGTACCTGTTGACCAAGGCCAAGGATCGCTCGTCGCCCGAACTCTACAAGGCGCTGACGTCGGGCAAGACCTTGCAGACCGTGACCATCCGAGAATATGAGATCGACGGTGCGGGCAAAGAGGAAGAGTACTTCACGACCGTGATGGAGAACGTCAAGGTGGTCAGCATCAACGCCAAGATGCTGGACATCAAGGTGCCGGACTACGAAAAGCACAATCACCTCGAAGAGGTGGAATTGCGCTACGAAACCATCCAGTGGAAGTACGCCGACGGCAACATCCAGCACAAGGACTCGTGGAACGAGCGCGGTGGCAACGCTGCCTGACGCTTTGCGACCCTAACTGCTTGCCGATACCCGCGTGCCAATGCACCCGGTATCGGCAGAGATCTCCGGCCTCTTGGAATTACCGCCTGCCTGACATGACCTCTCGCGACACCCCCTATCTGTTGCAACACCTCAATTCGCACTGCGCGATGGCCCTCGAGGCCGCCGCAAGTCTTTGCAGGATGCGGCTCGCAGACGAAATTACCGTCGAGCACTGGCTGCTGAAGCTCCTCGAGGCCGGTGATGGCGATATCCCGGCGATCTTGCGTCACTACCGTATCGATCCGGATGACGTGTGGGACGCTTTGATGGCCACCATTGACAAGCTGCCGCGCAACTTGCGAGGCAAGCCCTCGCTATCCCCGCAACTTGCCGCCGTGCTGTCGGATGCTTGGCCGCATGCCCATGCTGGCGACGCCCAGTGGCCAATTCGCTCTGCCAATTTGCTCCAGGCGATCGTCGACGCGCCACATGTGCTGCGAGCACGCGACGCGTGGCCGTTGTTGAGCTTCGGCAGCGCTCAGATCAATCGGCTTCTCACGCGGCTTGGCCCGCGCACCTGCGAGACGCAACCCACGCCCGACGCGTCTGCCACGGACACTGGTGGGCCGTCCGAGCCGATGCACGCGGGGCACACGGGGCACACGACCCGTGCCACGCCTGTCGCGTCGCCGAACGCGGCAACGACGGCTCGCGACACCCGCGACACCCGCGACACCCGCGACACCCGCGAAGCCGGGCCCTCAGCGCAGGCAGACGCACTGTCGCGCTACGCGATCGATCTCACGGACAAGGCGCGAAGCGGGAAGATCGATCCTGTCTTCGGACGGGACCGAGAGATTCAGCAGATGGTGGACGTGTTGGCAAGACGTCGAAAGAACAATCCGATCCTGGTGGGCGAGCCGGGCGTGGGAAAGACAGCGCTGGTCGAAGGCCTTGCACTGCGCGTCGCCCAGGGCGATGTGCCGACCGTCATTCGCAACGTGCGTGTCCTGACGCTCGACCTGGGCCTGCTGCAAGCGGGTGCCGGAGTGAAGGGAGAGTTCGAGCAGCGGCTCAAGACAGTGATCGACGAGGTGCAGGCATCGGCGGTGCCGGTGCTCCTGTTCATTGACGAAGCGCATACGCTGATCGGCGCGGGCAATGCTGCCGGCGGCGCCGACGCCGCCAATCTACTCAAGCCGGCCCTCGCGCGCGGCGAGCTGCGTACCATCGCGGCGACGACGTGGGCTGAGTACAAGGAATTCTTCGCGCGCGACGCGGCGCTCGAGCGCCGCTTCCAGACGATCAAGGTCGACGAGCCCGACGACGACACGGCCTGCCTGATGCTGCGAGGTCTTCAGTCGCGTTACGCCACGTTCCACCAGGTCCATATTCGGGACGAGGCGCTTGTCGCTGCGGTCAAACTGTCACGCCGCTACATTTCGGCGCGTCAGTTGCCGGACAAGGCCATCGATCTGATCGACACGGCCGCGGCGAGGGTACGGATGGCGCTGGAGAGTGCGCCTGCCGAAGTGCAGCGTGCCGCTGCCGCAGTGCGGGCGTTGGAGGTCGAGCAGGCGATGCTCGAAGCCGACGCAGCCAACGGCGTACAAGGGACTGCGCTTCGTGCTCGGGAGGTCGCAGCGGAACTCTCGGTGGCGAAGCAACAAGCGGAATCGCTTCAGGCGCGCTACTTGCGCGAGCAGGCGTTGGCCGCTGCCGTCGGGAAGCATCGCGAAGCGCCGCAGCACGCGCGCGACGATGCAGCGTTGGGGCTTGCCCTTGCAGCGCTTGCCGAGGCGCAGGGCCAATGTCCGTTGGTCTGTGCGGACGTCGACGCGCAGACGATCGCACGTGTCGTATCGGAATGGACGGGGGTGCCGATCGGCGATCTGGTATCCGACGAGTTGCGCAGCCTCTTGTCGCTTGAAACACAGCTTGCGGCGCGTGTCGTGGGTCAAGACGATGCGTTGCGCGCGCTCGCAGAGAGTTTGCGGACCGCCAAAGCGGGTCTGAAATCGGAGCATGCGCCGTTGGGCGTGTTTCTGCTCGCGGGGCCGTCCGGTGTTGGCAAGACCGAGACGGCGCTCGCGTTGGCGGATGTGCTCTTTGGTGGCACGGCAGCGCTCACTACCATCAACATGTCGGAATACCAGGAGGCCCATACGGTTTCCCAGTTGAAGGGGTCGCCGCCGGGGTATGTCGGCTACGGCCGTGGCGGCGTGCTGACCGAGGCCGTGCGGCAGCGGCCGTATTGCGTCGTGTTGCTCGATGAAGTCGAGAAGGCGCATCGCGACGTGCTGGACATGTTTTATCAGGTGTTCGACCGTGGGACGATGCGCGACGGGGAGGGGCGAGAGATCGACTTCCGCAATTGCGTGATTCTGATGACGTCGAATTTGGGGAGTGCGACGATCGATGCGGGGATGCAAGCGCAGCCGGACATCTCGCAGGGCGCGTTGCTCGATGCCATTCGTCCGGAGTTGGTGTCGCACTTCCAGCCCGCGTTGCTTGCGAGATTCCAACCGCTGGTGTATCGGCCGCTCGATACGCATGCGCTGCGCTCGATTGTTGGAATGAAGCTGAAGACGGTTGCCGGTCGCCTCAAGGCGCAGCATCGCGTGGCGTTGACGGTGGACGAGTCGATGATCGCGACGTTGGCGGAGGGATGTCTTAGCCGCGAATCGGGGGCGCGCAGCATCGACGCCTTCATCAATCAGCAGATTCTGCCTGCGGTCTCGCGCGGACTGCTTGCACGACTCGCTTCCGGTGGCGCGCCCATGGGCATTGATCTGTCGTTGTCGGCCGAAGGCCAGCTCGATATTGAATTCGTCGAACGCGAGAGCGAAACGCACGAGGCCGCATGCGGCAACTTGGGGGCAGTGCAATGACGGCGGGGCCATCGCTCTATGACATGTTGCTGGGTCACATCGATGGTGAGCCCATTGCGGCGTACGACGACAAGACGCTGGAGATCCTGAGTGTTCAGCGCAACGTCCATCGCATCTTGAACGCTCGCGCGGGCGCCATGAAACATCTTCCGGGCTACGGGCTCCCGGATCTCGGCACTATCTACCGTGCGCTTCCCGCGTCATCCAGCCGGCTTCAAGCGCAGTTGGAGAAGACGTTGCTCGCGTACGAACCACGCATCAGGGCGGTCGAGGTCGAGACGCTGCAGGATGACGATCCGGGTGTCTTCATGAGCTTCGAGATGACGTGTCATCTCAAGCAAGCGGGACTCGTGCGATTCGGGACTTACTTCGAGCCACGGGGCCGGGTCAGGTTGGTGCGAAGACACCCCGGCTCCCCGTGAGGCGTAACTCACTTCGCCGGAAGCTAGGCCCCTCTATGCCGCCATGCCTGCGCTTTCCCGCTGGGTCACGCGTATCGGAGTGACGACTATGCGGGACTTGCCGCGTTTGTGCGGACACAATACTTACATCAAAAAACACAACGCCCGCCGGTATGACCCCGGCGGGCGTTGTGTTCCAGGACTGCGCGTGACTTTGCCTTCGCGCAATCAGTACGGATAAACCGTATCGTTCGAAATTGCCGCGCGTTGGCCCTGCTGGACGCGCAGTGGCGGCGCTTGTGTCACCGTTGCGACTCGGCCGTCGTCCAGACGTACGGTGATGCGGTACAGCACGTTCGGCTGACCCATGTTGTTCTCGATGCGATTACCCGCGATGGCGCCGATCAAGGCGCCGCCGATGGTGGTGGCCGTGCGTCCGCGCCCGCCGCCCATCGTGTTGCCGAGCAGGCCGCCGGCCGCGCCGCCAAGCACCGTACCCAGAATGTTCGGGCTGTTATTGGCACCGTTCAATTGCTCGATCGACTCGACACGGCCATACAGCGCCCCCGGAATCTGCTGCGGCTGTTGCGGTTGCTGATAGCCCTGCTGGTACCCCGGTTGTTGGTAGCCCGGCTGATAACCCGGTTGTTGATAGCCTTGCTGATACCCATACTGCGGCCCTGGCGCAACGCAACCGGCCAGCATGACGGCGGCCAACGCCGCGCTAATTCCCGTAAGTGCTTTGATGTTCATTTTGGATCGTCCTCGTGAGCGTGAGGTAAATGCGTGATCACCGCAGTGTGCGGTGACGTTGCGCACCATGTGGCACATCTATTGCGACCACGACGCGGAATGTAGGGTTCCGCAGACCTTTATGCTGTAAGAAAAGGTAAGCGTTTGTAATGGCCAACCGCCCGCAATGATGCGGGTGCTATGCAACATGCCCCGTTTCGAAGCGTTTCTCGATGATATTCCCGTTGGGCGAGGCATAGGAACATGCTCTGTAATTCCACACCGGGAAGGCGCAACCCATAACAACGATCGATGCGTCTGCGATTTCATGCGGATGAACGCCCAAAGTGCGTCCTTTGGCGCGGGATTCGCCTCAGTATATCGCTTGAAGCCGATTGGATATGGCAGCATCAAGCGGTAACGTCGCGATCTTCGACGCGAGGTTGGCCATCGTGCGCAAGCCGTGCACGCGAGGCCCGCCGTCAGGGTGCCCGGCCCGATTTCGCGGCCCCCGCCGGACCAAGGCTGCAGGTCCGGGGGCGCACTCGATGGAGTTCGCCTCGCCGCGAAATTCGCCCTCAGGCCGCAGCACCCTTGCGTGACGGCTACCGCCGCACTCCCGCACTGCCGGCGTCGACCCCGACCAACGTCTGACAATTCAGCGCCGCACGGGCGAAAAAATGTGCTCGCGCTTCATAAACGGGTCGATGTCGGCCGCCCGGCTGCGTTGGCGCGAGCACACCCGCTTGCCATTCATCTCGATGCATTCTGTCGTGCCAAGCGGGTTGCCGCCCTCGCGGGAGGCGTTCGGACCGCTCACGGATGCCCGGCCCGACCCAAACTCGCGCTCGAAGGCGCGTCGCGCAACGTTGCCTTCGGCAGGGGGTGTGCCGTTTAGCCTGGCTCGCTGCGATTGATCGGTGATCGCGCGCTCGGCACCCGCGTTCGACGACGCGGCGCTCGACGCCGGTCGTTCGCCTGCCGCACGCGCAACGTCGGCACGCCAGTCAAGGGCCGGCGCTCGCATTGCAGCAGGCGGCAACGCTTGCGGCGGGGCGGACGATGGTGCGAAGGGCGCCGCCGTGCGGTCTGGCGGCACGGGCACCCGTGCGGCAGGCGTTGCCTTGCCTCGCTGGGGCGATTGGGCGGCAGGCGCCCGACGATTCACGGACGCGGGACGCACCGGTTCGGAGACGTGCGCCGGCGCGATCATCGTGACCCGCATGGCCGTGCGTTGCGGAGCGTTGCCGCTTAAGTCGGACGCCGGTCCGAGCATGACGATCCACACCAGCCAATGCGCTGCGAGCACCGCGATCGCGATCCACCCCGCGCCGCTTGGCATGCGTTCGGGAACGGGCCGAGACGACGAAAGTGCACCGATCGACGACGCGTGGCGCGAGAAGCAGGACAGATCGGACGGGCTGGACGACGAAGGCGACACGGGTAAGCGCGGATGCTGTCGAAAACCGGGGGGGAGTTTGCATTCTGGCATAGCCCCCATGGCGGGACCGATCGGCCACGGTGTTTTGGGCGATGTGCCCGAAAAAACGGCGCCTCAAGTGAGACGCCGTGCCCCCTGATTGCACTGCCGGGTGATTGGCGGGATATCGCGGGATGGGAGAGCAGGAGAGCGGGCGAGCCGGTCGGCGCAGCGCGGCAGCGGTGGCCGCTCGCGTCAGGCTTAGCTCGGCCGCGACGGCGCGCGGCCCGTAAGCGCGGCGCTTCCCCCCATGATGTAGTTCTCGAGCTGGTCGATCGTGAACTGCTGTTCCGTGATAATCGCCTTGACCAGATCGCCAATGGAAAGCAGACCGACCAACTCACCGTCTTTCATGACAGGCAGGTGACGAATCCGATGTTCCGTCATCAGCGACATGCATTCCTCGTTGGTTTGCTCGGGGCTCACGTAACGCACGGCCGACGTCATCACATCGCGCACTGGAGTGTTGACGGAGGTGCGCCCCATGAGCGCCACCTTGCGGGCGTAATCGCGCTCGGTAAAGATGCCGACGATCGTACGATCGTCCTCGCTCACCAGCACCGCGCCGATGCGTGCTTCGGCCATCAGGGTCAACGCGTCGAGAACCGAATCGGACGGGCGTACCCTGTACACCGTATCGACCGATTTGGACTTCAGGATCTGGGCGACTGTCTTCATGGTCTTCCTCCAGCGGGCTGCGGATGCTTACAGCATAGTTGAGTGCTCGTCGCGCGTCACGCTCGTGTTGTCCCCGAGTGAATCCGACGGCGGCAGACCGTTGCAGGCGCCGTCGACAGCCGGTATTGGTGCGTTGCGCCACAAATTCTCGGAAAAAGCGCCCGGTTTGGCTCGGAGGCGCCATTTTTTCCCCACGGGCGATGCAGAAAGGCGTATCCTTGCGGGATCGGCGAAAATTCGTCGATCATCGCCTGACGATCGCGAAATGCTTTATCGGCATCGCTGACAGCTATGTCCTGCGGGCCGGATCACTCGCTGTGCCGATGACGTAGACCCCACGGTCTTCGCCCTCCCGACACGCACTGCTCGTCATTGTGGCACTGCCGCAATGTGCCTTGCTCCTTCGAACCATCGCCGCGTTTCGATGCGCCGCCATGCTTTCATGGCCGGTCCATCGGGTAGGCTCCTTTTGGCGTTCGATGTGCACCCCGTCACACTCAGGGTGCGGCGACGGTATTGGCGAACGAACCTAAAGTAACATCGGTGCTGCGCCCTCGCGAGCGGCACCCTCAAGAGGACACGATATTGGCCAAGGAAGAACTGATCGAATTCAGCGGACACGTTTCGGATGTATTGCCGGACAATCGCTTTCGCGTCACGCTCGAAAACGGCGTGCAAGTGATGGCTTATGCTAGCGGCCGCATGCAGAAGAACCGCATCCGCATTCTTGCGGGTGACCGCGTGACGCTGGAAATGTCGCCCTACGACCTGAGTAAGGGCCGCATCAACTACCGTCACAAGAATTAAGTCAGCGACAACGTCTGGCTTTTGCGCGTCAACCGGTGCCCGTCGCGGGCATCGCCATGCATGTCGCGCAATGAGGCGAGGGGCGGCGATCCAACGGTCGCCGCCCCTCGCGTCGCATCTCCCGTCCCACTCTCTCCCGCCCCACTTTCTCCCGCCCAAATTTCTTCCGCGCCACTTTCTCCCGCCATCACGGGTTGACCGTCGCTTGTGAGCGGCCATCCTCCGTGCGCGCCCAACGCATGCTCGTCGCGGTCGTTGTGACGTCAGAGTTGTTCGAAGCGGTCGAAACGCCGACCGGTGTACGCCGCGTCGCTTTCGAATTCCGTCACGCGCGTGCCCGGTGGCCCGTGTCGCATCCATTCGAGCATCTTGTCGACCTGATCCGGCGTGCCTTGCACCATCGCAAGAATGTCTCCCTCGGGGAGTGCCTGCACCCAGCCGCGAACACCGAGCAGGTGTCCCTCGCGCACCGCCGCCTGCCGGTAGCCAACGCCCTGAAGCTTACCGCGCAAGCGCACGGCAACGGTTTCGAGCGAGGAACTGGGCGAGAGTGACTTCATGGCGGCGAGCAGCGGAAAACGAGTCCGGGAATACCAAAGGCGAACCTTCAGGGAAGGCCGATTGTAGCGCCATCGTCTGGCGCATGCCCGCGCCTTGTCACGTGGATGCGCCGCCGCCGCTCAGGTCTTGCCCGATACAAGCCGCAGACGCGTTATCTCCGAGGGCGCTCCAAAGCGCTTGGGCGGCCCCCAGTAGCCGGTGCCCCGACTGACATAGATCGCCAGACGCCCAAGGCGGTGCAGGCCGTGCACGTACGGCTGCTGCAGCGGCACGAAGTACATCCAGGGCCAGAATTGTCCACCGTGCGTGTGTCCCGAGAGCTGCAAGTCGAAGCCTGCTTCGTGCGCCGCTGGCGCGCTGCGCGGTTGATGGGCAAGTAACACACGCGGTACGCCTTCGGGAGCACCCGCCACGGCGGCCATCGGGTCGCTGCCCTTTTGGGGGTCGAAATGATGCGCGGAAAAGTCTGTCACCCCCGCGACGATGAGCGACGCCCCTTCATGTTCAAGCACCACATGTTCGTTCTCGAGCACCGTCAGGCCGATGCGCCGCAATTCGTCGACCCATGCAGGCGCACCCGAGTAGTACTCGTGGTTGCCGGTGCAGACGTATGTGCCGTGGCGCGACGTGAGCCGTGCGAGCGGCGCGATGTGCTCGCGCAAAGCGGGTACCCCGCCGTCGACCAGATCGCCGGTGATGGCGACAAGGTCGGGCGTGAGGTCGTTCGCGGCCTCGACGATGGCCTCGATGTAACGGCGGCGAATCGTCGAACTCACATGAATATCGCTCAACTGCACGATGGTGAACCCGTCGAGTTCGGGGGGCAGGTCGACGATGGGAACGTCGACGTCGACGATGCGTGCAAGCCGTCGCGCGTTGTAGAAGCCGAGCAAGGTGGCCATCGCGGTGAGCGCCAGCACAATGACCGCCGAGCGGATGACGAGTTGTGCGTCGAGCGCGGAGATGAGCATCGCCACGCCGAGCACGACGTCGCGCAGCACCGTGAGCACGAACAGCGTCGAGAAGATGCCGATGGCCGTCATGCCCGCCCACGTCAGGAGGGTCGCCAGCGGCTCGTGCTGGATGGCGCGGCTCATCAGGCCGAGCGGAATGAGGACGGTCGAGGCGGCCAGCCACAGTCCACCCAGGGCCTTCCAGCCGACGGCGACGGGTAGCGGCCCCAGCAGGCGCCAGCCGATATACGCGTGCAGCAGCGCAATGAGGGCGAGCATCAGCCATCGCGGACGCGCAGGCAGCGAGCGCCGCGACGACTTGCCGTGCGAGTGAGCCGCGCCGGGCGATGTCTTGGATGCCTTTGAAGCTTGTGAGGGTTGCGACATGGCGTTGTGTCTGGTCGGAGTTCGAGGGCGGGCCTGGGCGGCGGACACGTCAGCCATATGCCGACATGGCCGACATGGCCGACATGGCCGAAATGGCCGCTATGGGCGCTAAGGCCGCTATGGTCAATGTGGACGCTTCCGCCGCTGCGGACCGTGTCATGGCAAGCAAGGGAGACGGCTACCCTTGGGGTGCCGGGTACTTTTGCGCGTTCACGACGAGCTTCTCAGTCACGGCGCGGTTCAGATCGACGCCCAGGACCGAGGACAGCCGCACGAGATACATGGCGATGTCCGCCAGTTCCTGTTCGACGTGCCGTGCCTCGCTCGTCTGCATGACCGCCTTGGCTTCGGCATCCGTGTGCCACTGAAAAATCTCGACCAGCTCCGCGACCTCGACGCTCAGCGCCATCGCCAGATTCTTCGGCGTGTGGTACCGGTGCCAGTCGCGTGCGTCGGCGAATGCATGCAGGGCAGTCTCCAGCCCGGCAGTATCGAGGAGGCGAGCCTTCATGGCGTCGGCATCGCCTTGCGTAACGCAATCTTTGGGAGCAGCGGACATGGCATGCGGTATTCGAATGTGGCCCGGCATGACCCGAACGTGGCAGGGCGGCCGCAAGCGGGCTCGGGAGACTCGGGAGAGGCGACAAAAAGCCGCAGGAACGGGGTATGGTAGCGCGTTGGCGCAAGATGCGTCGTGCACCATCCCGATCACTTCCGAATCCGCACCCCTTGGACAGCTTCACCCCAGACCCCGCCCCCTCTGCCACCCGCCCGGCGCCGATGTCCTGGCGCGTCACGCTCGTGCCGTCGGGATGGCAGTTCGACGCACCCGTCGACACGCCGATCCTGCTCGCGGCACAGGCCGCCGGGGTCAAGCTGCCGAGCCTGTGCCGCAACGGCACATGCCGTGCCTGTCTCTGCCGGGCAAACACCGGCGGCGGGCCCGCCCCGGTGGCGTACCGGATCGAATGGCCCGGCCTGTCGCGTGAAGAGAAGGCAGACGGCTGGCTGCTGCCGTGCTGCGCCTATGCCCGTGCCGACCTCGTCATCGACGCGCCCGACGCCGTGCTTTGTTAAACTTGCCGCTATCCGACGCTCGTCCCCGAGTCGTCATCACCGTTTCAGGATCAGGAAAGCCGAATGGCACAGTACGTATTCAGCATGAACCGCGTGGGCAAGATCGTGCCGCCCAAGCGTCACATCCTCAAGGACATCTCGCTGTCGTTTTTTCCGGGCGCCAAGATCGGCGTGCTGGGCCTGAACGGTTCGGGCAAATCGACCCTGCTCAGGATCATGGCGGGCGTCGACAAGGAAATCGAGGGCGAAGCGATTCCGATGGCGAACCTGAACATCGGATACCTCCCGCAGGAGCCGCAGCTCGATCCGGAGCAGACGGTGCGTGAAGCTGTCGAAGGTGGCATGGGGGAAGTGTTCGAGGCGCGCACGAAGCTCGACGAAATCTACGCTGCGTACGCCGAGCCGGACGCCGATTTCGACGCGCTCGCCGCCGAGCAAGCCAAGTACGAAGCGATTCTCGCCGCGAGCGACGGCAACAACATCGAGCAGACGCTCGAAGTGGCGGCCGACGCGCTGCGCTTGCCGGCGTGGGACGCCAAGATCGGCGTGCTCTCGGGCGGGGAAAAGCGCCGCGTGGCGCTGGCGCGCCTGTTGCTCTCGAAGCCGGACATGTTGCTGCTCGACGAGCCCACCAACCACCTGGATGCCGAATCGGTCGACTGGCTCGAACAGTTCCTGACGCGCTTCCCTGGGACGGTCGTGGCCGTCACCCACGATCGCTACTTCCTCGATAACGCCGCCGAGTGGATTCTCGAACTCGACCGGGGGCACGGCATTCCATGGAAGGGCAATTACAGTTCCTGGCTCGACCAGAAGGAACAACGCCTGAAGCAGGAAGAGGCGACCGAGTCGGCCCGTCAGAAGGCGCTCCACAAGGAGCTGGAGTGGGTACGTCAGAATCCGAAGGGCCGTCAGGCGAAGTCGAAGGCGCGCCTCGCCCGGTTTGACGAACTGAACAGCCAGGAATACCAGCAGCGCAACGAAACCCAGGAAATCTTCATCCCGGTGGGCGAGCGTCTGGGTAACGAAGTCATCGAGTTCAAACATGTGTCGAAGGCGTTCGGCGACCGCCTGCTGATCGACGATCTGAGTTTCACGGTGCCGCCCGGCGCCATTGTCGGCATCATCGGCCCGAACGGCGCCGGTAAATCGACGTTCTTCAAGATGCTCACGGGCCGCGAGCAGCCGGACAGCGGCGAGATCAAGGTCGGTCCGACGGTCAAGATGGCATACGTCGACCAGAGCCGCGACGCGCTCGACGGCAAGAAAACCGTGTTCGAAGAGATTTCGGGCGGGGCGGACATGCTCACGGTGGGCAAATACCAAACGCCGTCGCGCGCCTACATCGGTCGCTTCAACTTCAAGGGCTCGGACCAGCAGAAGCAGGTGGGTTCGCTCTCGGGCGGTGAGCGCGGGCGTCTGCACATGGCCAAGACGCTGATTTCCGGCGGCAACGTGTTGCTGCTCGATGAACCCTCGAACGATCTGGACGTCGAAACCCTGCGTGCACTCGAGGACGCGCTGCTCGAGTTCGCCGGTTGTGTGATGGTGATCTCCCACGACCGTTGGTTCCTCGATCGTATCGCCACGCATATTCTGGCCTTCGAAGGCGACTCGCACGTCGAGTTCTTCCCGGGCAACTATCAGGAGTACGAGGCGGACAAGAAGAAACGCCTGGGCGAGGAGGCCGCAAAGCCGAAGCGAATCCGCTACAAGCCGATCGCGCGGTAATGCAGGAAAAGGCGCCGCAGGGCGCCTTTTCTGTTTGAACGACGGTCCGGCAAGTTCGTTGCGATGGTCGCGATGTGCCGGCCCCGAGCAACCCGTGTTCGACGTGCCATGCCGGCGCCACGCGCGCCGCATGACGCGCCATTTAACGAATCAGGAGTGTGCAAATGAGCCAGTCAGTGAATCAGTTGAACGGGAAAGTCGCCGTGGTGACCGGTGCCGCCAGCGGCATCGGCCGCGAAATCGCGTTCACACTCGCGCGCGCCGGTGCGGCGGTGGCGATTGCCGATCTGAACCAGCAGGGTGCCGACGCCGTGGCGCAAGAGATCGAGGCGGCCGGCGGTCGCGCGATCGGCGTGGCGATGGACGTGACGAGCGAGGACGCCGTGAACAGCGGCATCGATAAGGTGGCGGAGACCTTCGGGTCGATCGACATTCTGGTCTCGAACGCGGGGATCCAGATCGTCAATCCCATCGAGAACTATTCGTTTGCCGACTGGAAGAAGATGCAGGCCATTCACGTGGACGGTGCCTTCCTCACGACCAAGGCAGCACTCAAGCACATGTACAAGGATGACCGGGGCGGCATCGTCATCTACATGGGCTCGGTGCATTCGCATGAGGCGTCGCCGCTGAAGTCGGCCTATGTGGCGGCCAAGCATGCACTGTTGGGGCTCGCACGCGTGCTTGCCAAGGAAGGCGCGAAGCACAACGTGCGCTCGCACGTCATCTGTCCGGGCTTCGTGCGCACACCGCTCGTCGACAAGCAGATTCCGGAGCAGGCGAAGGAACTGGGCATTTCGGAAGACGAGGTCATCAAGAAGGTCATGCTCGGCGGCACGGTCGATGGCATATTCACCACGGTCGACGACGTCGCGCAAACCGCGCTCTTTCTCGCCACGTTCCCGACGGCTGCGTTCACCGGCCAGTCGTTCGTGGTCAGTCACGGCTGGTTCATGCAGTAACGCGTCATCCGTTCGTTTGCGCCGGCCGCGTCATGTGCCGGCGCCGTTCCCAGTCAGTATCAGAAAGCTTCAGGAGAACGGTCATGACGGCCAATCCGCCGAATGTCCCCAAACGCGCCATCGATCTCCCACCCTACGAGACCGTCGCACTCGTCTTGCAGGGCGGGGGGGCGCTCGGGGCGTATCAGGCGGGCGTCTATGCCGGTTTGTTCGAAGCCGGCATCGCGCCGAACTGGATCGCCGGTATTTCCATCGGCGCGCTCAACACGGCGATCATCGCGGGCAATCCGCCCGAGCGTCGCGTGGCGCAGCTCGAAGCGTTCTGGCGCACGATCTGCGAGCCTGCCGTGTTTCCGCCGCTGCCCGCACCGTTTGAAGCGGCCATCCTCAATGGCCCCGAATCTGGACGCATCGCCTACAGTGCGTGGCAGGCATGGCGGGCCATGGTCGAGGGTCAGAAGGGCTTCTTCACGCCGCGCTGGCCTCAGCCGCTGCCGACCGCAATGGGCGATCCGGCGCACGCAAGCTTCTATGACACGTCGGCGCTGCGCGGCACGTTGGAGCGTTTCGTCGATTTCGACCGCATCAATTCGCGCGAAATCCGGGTGTCGGTTGGCGCCGTCAACGTGCACACGGGCAACTTCGTCTACTTCGACAACACGCGCGAGGTGTTGCGCGCCGAGCACTTCATGGCGTCGGGGGCACTGCCGCCGGGGTTTCCTGCCGTAGAGATCGACGGTCAGTATTTCTGGGATGGCGGTCTCGTATCGAATACGCCGCTCTCGGAAGTGCTGGGCACGTCGCCGCGGCGCGATACGCTCGCGTTTCAGGTCGATCTGTGGAGTGCGCGCGGCCCGCTGCCCGACAATCTGAACGATGTTGCGGACCGGCAGAAGGACATTCAGTTTTCAAGTCGTACGCGTCTCGTGACGGACAACCTTCAGCGCGCACAGCATTATCGCCGTGTATTGCGCGAAGTCCTCGAGCATGTGCCGGCGGACGTGCGCGCGCACGATCCGTGGTGCCACGCGGCGCAGGAAATCGCGTGCTGCAAACGCTACAACGTCATCCAGCTCATCTACCGCGACAAGGAGTACGAGGGGCACTACAAGGACTATCAGTTCGGCCTCGCCAGCATGCTCGATCACTGGGCGAGCGGTCTCGACGACGTGCGCCGCACGCTCGAGTATCCCGACTGGCTGGCCATGCCGCAAGACGCCTCGGGCTTCGTCACGCACGATATTCATCGCCACGAAGTCGTCTGACATTTTTCCCTCGGTCCCCAAGCGTCTCAAGACCGTATCACGACCCTTCCGCCGCCTTTGCACTACCCCTGCGGCGTGCCCCCCGACACGCCGCAGGGCCCTGCAGCCGGCGCGCGCGACGCGCCAGCCCTCCGATGAACCGTTCTTTCCCGGGCGCTCACTGCGTCGACTGCGCGAGCGCGGTCTCGAGCCGCAGTTTGAGCGGTTGCAGATCGAGCAGCATGGCGGTGCGGGCGGTGCCGTCGGCGGCGGGCAGCTCGACGGCCTCGCGCATGTCGTTGCGCATCTCGTGCGTGGCGCGGCCAAGCAACATGGCGGGCACCGGAAGCTTGTCGGCTTCGTCGAGCGTGACAATGTTCTCGATGGCGTCGACGAGCAGCCCGAGCTTGTCTTTGCCGTGTTCGATGACGAGAATCTTGCGCGCCTGCGCGTCGTCCTGCGGCGGCATCCCGTACAGCGTGCGCAAGTCGACGATGGTGACCAGCTCGCGTCGCAGATTGAGCATGCCGCGTACGAACGTCGGCGCACCCGGCGCGGGCATGATGTCCGGCGAGTCGTGAATGATCTCGCGCAACTGGTCGAGACGCACCGCCAGCATGTGCTGCAGACGGAACGACACGTAAGCGTGGCGCGTGCCGCGCGACGATGATGCGCCTGCGCCGCGCCAAGCCGAATCGCCCGACGTCGTACGCTGTGCGCCGTCCGCTTCCCGATACAGCGCCCGGTGCCCTCGCGTGAGTTCGATCACCTGCGAATGCGTGAAGAGTTCGTCGGCGTTGAGCAACACGATATCGTCGTTTTGCTCGCGGCTGATGCAGCCTGAGAAGAGCTGCGCATGCGAGGCGCTGAAGGACGGCATGGCGAGCAACTCATCGGCGAAGTACGTCACGATGCTCTCCACGGTGTCCACCAACAGACCGAAATGCACGTCTTCCTGCTTGACGATCAGAATCCGTCGCGGGTCCGACGCCGTGCCCGCGACGTCGGCGTCGGGGCGGCTGGCATGCAAGCCGAGGAAGTGCGCGAAGTCGACCACCGGCACGACGGTGCCGCGAAGATTGAGCATGCCGACGCAAAACACGCTGGCGAGCGCCGAGTTCTGCATTTCGGGAATGCGGATGATTTCGCGGATCGCGCTCATCGGCAGCGCAAGGCGAGCGTGCTCGACCGTGAACGATACACACTGCAACCGTTGACGCTGCTGGCGGCGCTGTGGTGCGGTGAGCGCCTGGCGCGCGAGCAAATGCGGCATGTTCTCGATGCGAACGAGTGCGCTGGGCGCGAGGATCTGCAGAATGCGATCGCCATCGTCAAGTTTGATTGCACCGCAGACCACCTGCGGTGCTGTATGCGACGGGTCGTATTCGAACCCCGTGCGCTGCGACGCGCGCACGCGCAGGATTTCGCTGGTGGCATCGAACAGTAGTCCCACGCGCACGCCCTCGACGTCGACGATGGCAATCTTCTCGGTCACGGGCGCCGGTCCGGCCGACGCTTCCGGTGCAATCGCCAGCAGCGGTTTCAGATCGACGATGGGGATAAGCGTGCCGCGCAGATTGAACAGGCCGAGCAGATAAGGGGGCGAGAGCGGCACAGGGGTGACGCGCGCCGGATAGTTCACCACCTCCTGCAGTGCTGCGATGGGCAGCGCGAACTCCACCTCTCCCAGGTGAAATGAGCCGAAGACTTCGATATCGTCCGGGCGAGTGACACGCGGTGCCGGTGCGGGTGCCTGCGCCGGTGCCTGTGCCGGCACCGAAGCGACGCTCGTGGCACCGTTGCCTTCATCGTGCCGATAGTGTCGATAGCCTTGATAAGGCGATACCGTCGGCGGCAGCACGCCGGAGCCTGCGACGGCGTCGCGATTCGGAAGCGGAAATCCTGGTGTTCGCGCGTTCATGATTCTCGCCCCACGAGTCGAAGATCGGGGCGGCGCGGTACCGCGATGCCCCCGTTGGCACCGATCGCGCGCACATGGAAGGCGTGATGGGCGCAATCGATGGTCAGTTGCCGTCCGACTTCGCCGCCGACCTCGACGTGCACGATCGGGATACCGGTCTCGGCAATCAGTGCCTGCGCTATCTTGGCATTCGCTACGCCGATGAGTCCGTGCCGTGCTGGCGGTTGGTGCGGCATCATATTGCCGCCGCCCGCGATCACGGCCTCGATTTCACCGCGGCGCGCACCATCGGCCTTCATCAGCGCGAGCAGCGAGGGCACGGCTTGTGTCACGTACTTCGCCCCGATGGCGAAGGTCGGCGTCGGCGCCTCGGGCAACAGGCAGTGTGCGAGGCCGTAAAGCCCCCGCGCCCGCCACATCAAACCGATGCCGACACACGAACCGAGAGTGGCGCGCAGCACGTCTTCGCCACGCCCGATGCGCACCTCGCCCATCAACACCTGAATGTCATGCGACGGCCCCATTCGACGCCCCCTGATTCCGGTAAATGAGCGGTTGCTCGAACTGATAGCCCGTCGAGAGCCGAGTCAGCGATTCCGATTCGCCGACGATCAGCACGCCGTCGGGCGTCAGCGTCTGGCGCACGTTCTCGAGCACGCGTTCCTGATCGCCCGATTCGAAGTAGATCAGCACGTTGCGCAGCATGACGAGATCGAACGACTCACGGCGGGCCATGCGTTGATAGAGGTTGTGCTCCGCGAACGTGACGTGCGCACGCAATTCCGGCGCAACCGCAAAGCCGTCGGCGTTCGGCCGGAAATACTTCGCAAGCATGGCCGGTCGTTGCTGCTTGAGACCTTCGATACTGCGTCCGCTGTAGGTGCCGGCCATCGCCACGGCCAGCACCTGGCTGGAAATGTCGGTCGCGTGGATCTGGTACTGGAAGCCGGGATTTCGCGAACGGAATTCCTCGCAGATCATCGCCGCGGAGTAGGACTCTTCGCCGGAGGATGCCGCCGCCGACCACATCCGGAAGGTTCGGCCGGGGTTGGCGGCGTGCCAGCGCGGCAGGAAGTGCTGGGCGAGGTAATCCCAGACACGCGGCGTGCGAAAGAACGTGGTCTCGTTCGTCGTGACCAGATTCACGAAGTTGCGCACTTCGTCCGGGGTGCTCTCGAGCAGCGCAAGGTAGTCGCGATAGCTGTGCAGCGAGAGCGTGCGCAGGCGAGGGCGCAGTCGGCCCTGCAACATCGTCCACTTCTTCTCGTTCATCGAGATGCCGGTGTGCCGGTGCACAGCGCGCAGAAGCGCCTGCTGGGTGCCGTTGTCGGCGTCGGCTTCGATTTCCATATCGGGCCCTCGTGGTGGACGTGTGATCCGGCTTCGCGCGAGTGGCGCGAACCGGCCGATGCCTACGGATGCCTACGGATGCCTACGGATACCGGCCAACGCCGTGGGTCTGCGTCCGCAGTCTGCGCCGCAGGCGCGCTTACACCTTGAATCGCGATACCGTGCGGTCGAGGTCTTGCGCACCCTGGTTGAGCCCGGTGGTTGCCTGCGCGATGGTCTCGCAGGCGCCTGCGGACTTCTCCGTCTCTTCCGCGACGTGCTGGATCGCGAGGCTCACTTCGCGGGCGGCGACGAGTTGCTCTTCGGCGGCGCACGAAATTTCGGAGATCGCCTGCGTCGTCCGCGACACCCCGCCGACGATCTTCTCGAACGCTTCACCGGCCTGCCGAGACACCTCGCTGCCTTGCGCTACGCGCTTGGTCGATTCGTTGATCAGCTTGGAGATCTCCTTGGTCGCTTGCGACGAGCGTTCGGCCAACTTGCGCACTTCGTCGGCCACGACCGAGAAGCCCAGACCATGTTCTCCGGCGCGGGCCGCTTCGATGGCCGCGTTGAATGCAAGCAGGTTGGTTTGACCGGCGATCTCGCCGATCACCTTGACGATCTCGCTGATGTCTTCCGACGACTTGTCGATCAGCTCCATGGCCTCGACGGAGCGCGCAATCGCGCGTGCTCCGGTTTCGGCTTCCTGTTGGGTGGATTTGGCGAGCTGATCGGCGCCCTTGGTGTTGTCCGCAATCGAGTTGATCGACGCCGTCAGTTCCTCGATGGACGCGTTCATTTCTTCCACCGTCGCGCCGAGCGCCTGTGCGCCCGTGGCCACGGTATTGGCGCGCTCGGCGATATCGCGCGACGCGCCGGAGAACTCGCCTGCCGATTTGACGACCTTGCCGATCACCCCGCGCAGGTCGTCCATCATGTGCCGAATGCCGTCGGCCAACTGATCGATGGGGTCGCTGCCCGCGACAGCGATTTCCCCCGTGAGGTCGCCCGCTGCGGCGCGATTGACCGTGTCGAGCAGCAATGCCACCTTACGCTGGTCATCTTCGGCGCGGCGTTTCACGCTCGCTTCCAGCTCGACCTGCTGTGTGATGTCGGTGGCGAACTTCACGACCTTGTACGGGCGGCCGTTCGCGTCGAGGATCGGGTTGTATGTGGCCTGAATCCAGATTTCCCTTGAGCCGCGTCCGATGCGCTTGTAGCGGCCCGCATCGAACTCGCCGCGGTTGAGCTTTGCCCAGAAGTCGTGATACGACTGCGACGCCGCGTAGTCCGCTTCGCAGAACATACGATGGTGCTTGCCGCGAATTTCGTCGAGCGTGTAGCCGAGCGCCTTCAGGAAGTTGTCGTTGGCGTTGATGACCGTACCGTCGAGATTGAACTCGATGACCGCCTGGGCAAGGTCCATGGCGCGTACCTTGCCTTCGAATTCGGCCTGACGTCCGCGATCGGCAGTGATATCGGTGGCGAACTTGATGACCTTGTAAGGCGCGCCGTTGACGTCCAACACCGGGTTGTACGATGCGCGAATCCACACCTCGCGGCCGCCTTTGCCGATGCGCTTGTACTCGCCGGCGTCGAACTCGCCCCGGCCCAGCTTGGCCCAGAACTCGCGGTATGCGTCCGACGCCGAGTAATCGGGCTCGCAGAACATACGATGATGCTGCCCCTCGATTTCGTCGAGCCGGTATCCGATGGTCTGCAGAAAATTCTCGTTTGCGTGCAGGATGCGGCCCTGCAAATCGAATTCGATCACCGCCTGCACGCGATTGAGCGCCGCGTTGACGGCTTGTAGTTCCTGCTGTTCCATCTGGAATTCAGGCGTGGCGATTTCCATGACTCTCTCCCCTGATACGCTTGCCCCGGCGCGTGTCGTGCGGCCGTCACGAAAGGGATGCTGCACTCACCCGTCGTTGGCGCGCAGTCCTCTATAGACGCGATTACGACTGTGCAAAAGTCAACTTGAGATCAGTGCCAACCCGAATAGTTTTTTGCGCAACAGCGTAAAACATCTCGAAAGCCCCGACCAATAAGGCTTTAAAGATAACGGAATCGCAAATTTCGTTGGAACGGGTATAGCGTCAACACATTTCAAACGCACAAATGAAATAAAGGATCAGGGTGCGCCTGCGCGAACGCCGTGAAGGAGAGGACGCGATTCGGTACCGGAATTCCCGAGTCATGCGAATCGGTGGGGCGGGGAAAAAGACCCCCTCCCGCGTCTGAAACGGGAGGAGGGTTTGACTCAAAGTCGCACTCTTCGGGGCAATTGAAAGGGCGACGCGCATCTCCATGCAAGCCTTGTGCCAGCCGGATGGGCGTTGGAGACCCACGTCGCCATTGACGCGGAGCGCGCCCGAGCGGGGCGTGTTACGGAGAGATGCCCGGGGTGTTACGTAACAAAGTGCGACACATTCCTCGTTTGGCAACCTTCGCTTACACCGCTTACAGACGCGTGATGGGTTTCCGGCAAGCGCGGCGATATAAAGAAGGCGAGCGGATTCACGTTCCCCATTGTCAGGAGTTAGATCATGAAGTTAGTCGTCGCTGCGTTGCTCACCGTCACGCTTGCCGGGTGCGTTGTCGTCCCGGCGCGCCCATATTACGGTGGGTATTACGGACATCGATGCTGTTATCGCTATTGATGCGTGAAGCCTGTTCGCACATGAGGCAACACGGTTGCAACGTAGCGTCGGGGGCGGATATGAGCAGTCGCCCGCGAGCCACGGGTGATTGAATTGCGACACGTCAGTCCCGCCTGTTCCGCCCGTTCCGCCCGTTTGCATGCGTGAAGAAAAACAGAAGCCCCGCAGGTTCGACCTTGCGGGGCTTCGTCAATCGTCGTCACGCAGCGGACGGCGCTCAGCGCCGTTCATGATCGCGCGGTGCGAGAAAGCTCGCGGGGCGGCGGCCACGCCGGGCCGATGTCGCGAAGTACGATGGGCGCCGCAAATCCTGAGTGTCGTTCGGGGCGCGCCAGTAAGGGGTACGCGCAGTGCCGAGCAGGTCTCCCGGGCGATGCGGTGACAGCGGTGGCATCGACGCCGGCCAGACGATCTGGTGCCAGCGAGCGCCCACAGGCACGACCAGCACCAACATAACAAAAGCGAGCGTCACCACGGCATAGACGACAACAGGCGAGAGGGTGGTCTCCATCACAAACTCCGGTCGCGAACCTGTCCCCCCAACGGGGAGGGCGGCTGAACACGCAAAGTGCGGCGTCTTCACTATAGTCCATGCGGCGCTTGCTGGCACTTCGGTGCGGTTGCGCCCCGTGCGAGGCGGTGCGGCACAGACGCCGTTTCCTTGATACCGTCGACGGGGCGGGTGCACGGCAGCCGCACGCGCGGTCGCCGCATCGGCCAAGCGCCAAATCGCCACCTCGCCACCTCGACACCTGCCACCTCGCCGAGTTAAGCCTCGGTGCCCTTGCCGAGGCCGTCCCAACTGGTGGAGACGGGCGGTGCGAGCGCGAACAGGTCGATCACGCGTGCGACGGTGTCGTCGACCATTGCATCGAGCGATGCCGGATGGTTGTAAAACGCGGGGAGTGGCGGGTAGACGATGCCGCCCATTTCGGTGACGGCCGTCATATTGCGAAGATGCGCAAGGTTGAAGGGCGTTTCACGCACCATCAGCACGAGGCGGCGGCGCTCTTTGAGCGTGACGTCGGCAGCGCGCGCGATCAGGTTGTCCGCAAGTCCATGGGCGACGCTCGCGAGCGTCTTCATCGAGCAGGGGGCAACGACCATGCCCGCCGTGGCGAACGAGCCGCTGGCAATGTTGGCGCCGATCTCGCGCACGCTATGGTAACGATCGGCCAGCGCCTGCACGTCGGCGCGCTCCATCCCGAGTTCGTGACGTAAGGTCAGCCAGCCCGCACTCGACACCAGCAGATGGGTCTCGACGCCGCCCATGGCCCGCAGCCGTTCAAGCAGACGCACGCCATAGACGGCGCCGGTCGCACCCGTGATGGCGACGACCAGACGTGCAGGCAGCGGGGCTGTCATCAGTGAGGCATTACGCGAGGTCGGCGAGGACCTGCTTGAGTTCGCCGCTTTGGTACATCTCCATCATGATGTCCGAGCCGCCGACGAATTCGCCGTTGATATAGAGCTGGGGAATGGTCGGCCAGTTGGCGAATTCCTTCACGCCCTGGCGGATCTCTTCGTCTTGCAGCACGTCCACCGTGAACAGGTTGTCGACGCCACACGCTTTCAGGATCTGCACGGCGCGGCCCGAGAAGCCGCACATCGGAAATTGCGCGTTGCCCTTCATGAAGAGCACGACGGGGTGTTCGGTAACGATTTGCTGGATACGTTGCTGGGTAGTCATGGTGGAAAGCTCGTGGGGATGCCGGAAAGTCGGCGTATCCGGCATTTTAGCGGTTTTCCGCCGCGTCCGTGGGCACGCGCTCAGACGCGCCGCCCTCCCGTGACGCGCTCGATGCCTGCCAGATCCCGCTCGGAGAACACGTCGGCGAAGCCCGCGGCCAGACAGAGCGCACGAACGTCGGCGCTCTGGTGGTAGCCGTGCTCGCACAGCAGCCAGCCGTCGGGCGGCAGGCGCGACGTTGCACCGGCCACGATCGTGCGCAGGGCGGCAAGACCATCCGCGTGATCGGTCAAGGCATCGACAGGCTCGAAGCGCAAATCGCCCTGCGAGAGATGTTCGTCGCCCGACACAATGTAAGGCGGATTCGAGACGATGAGGTCGAACGGTGCAATGTTCGTTTGCAACGCCGCATACCAGTCGCTGGCGACGAACGTGACGGCGGCATCGAGCCCGAGCCCGCGCGCGTTCTTCTGGGCGACGCCGAGCGCCTTGGCCGATCGGTCGAGCGCCACGACGTGAGCATCGGGGCGGCAATGAGCGATGGCCAACGCAATCGCGCCGCTGCCTGTTCCCAGGTCGAGCACGCGTGGCGCGGGGCGGCCCGCCAGACGCGCAAGCGCCAGTTCCACGACCAGTTCGGTCTCCGGCCGGGGGATCAACACCGACGGGTCGACGGTCAGGGTCAAACCGAAAAACTCGCGCGTGCCGGTCAGATAGGCGATGGGTTCGCCCGCGACGCGACGCGCATGCAGCGCGCGGTAGATGGCCACCGTCTCGGGGGCCAGCGGCTCGCGATCGCGGGTGATCAGTTGCGTGCGGGTCCAGCCGAGCACATGCGAGAGCAGAATGCGCGACTCCATCGGCGGCAGCCCCGGCTCACGCAGAAGCGACGCCACGGTGGCAGCTGTGTCCAGGCGCAGACCGTCGCGCGCGCCCTGCGGCATCAGGCGGCCTCGCCCAGCGACGCGAGTTGTTCGGCCTGATGTTCGGTGACGAGGGCGTTGATCATGTCGTCGAGATCGCCGTCCATGATGTACTCGAGCTTGTAGAGCGTGAGGTTGATGCGGTGATCCGTCATCCGCCCCTGCGGGAAGTTGTACGTGCGAATGCGTTCCGAGCGGTCGCCCGAGCCGATCAGGCTCTTGCGCGTGGCGGCTTCCTTGGCTTGCTGGGCGCGCAGTTGAGCGTCCTTGATGCGGGCGGCCAGCACCTTGAGCGCTTTGTCCTTGTTGCGATGCTGGGAGCGGTCGTCCTGACATTCGACGACGATGCCCGTGGGCAAGTGCGTAATGCGCACGGCCGAATCCGTCTTGTTGACGTGCTGCCCCCCGGCGCCCGACGCGCGGAACGTGTCGATGCGGATGTCGGCCGGGTTGATGTCGACGTCGGCGACGTCGTCGGCTTCCGGCATCACGGCCACCGTGCAGGCAGACGTGTGAATACGGCCCTGCGTCTCCGTCGCGGGCACACGCTGCACGCGATGACCGCCCGATTCGAACTTCAGGCGCGAGTAGGCGCCCTGGCCGATCAGACGAACGATGACTTCCTTGTAGCCGCCGAGATCCGATTCGCTGGCGGACATGATCTCGACCTGCCAGCGCTGACGTTCTGCGTAACGCGTGTACATGCGCAACAGATCGCCGGCGAACAGAGCCGATTCGTCGCCGCCGGTGCCCGCGCGGATTTCCAGAAAGATGTTGCGCTCGTCGTTGGGATCGCGCGGCAGCAGCATGCGTTGCAGCGTGGTCTCCGTGTCTTCCATGCGCGTGCGCGCTTGCGCGGATTCGTCTTCCGCGAATGCACGCATCTCGGGATCGAGCGCCATCTCCTGCGCGGCTGCGACATCGTTGTGCGCCTGGCGGTAGTGCTGGTATTGCGCGACGACGGGCGCCAGCTCGGCGTGTTCGCGCGTGAGCTTGCGGTAGTTGTCCAGATCGCGCGTGACGTCGCCCTGACTCAATAGGTCATCAAGCTCGACCAGACGTTGCGTCAACTGGTCGAGCTTGGCTTGCATGCTCGCTTTCATCTATTTGTCGGCGGATCCCGAGGTGCGGAACAGTTCGGGAATGAGGTGAAGGATTTGCTCGCGCGAATCGCCACGCGCAGCATTCAGCGCGTGTGTCGGGCCGTGCAGGAATTTCTTGGTGAGGGATTGTGACAGCGCGTCGAGTACGGCGGCCGGATCGTCGCCGCGCGCGAGCATGCGCTGGGCACGCTCGAGTTCAGCCAGACGCATGGCCTCGGCCGTGCTGTGGATATCGCGGATGACCGGCACCACGCTTCGTGCGTCGAGCCATTGCATGAAGTTCTGCACGCGCGTCTCGATGATCGCCTCGGCCTGCGCGACCGCTGCCTGACGCAGGGCATTGCCTTCTCGCACGACCGCACCAAGATCGTCGACGGTGTACAGGAAGACGTCGGTCAGCCTGCCGACTTCGGGCTCGATGTCGCGCGGTACTGCCAGATCGACCATGAACATCGGCTTGTGCTTGCGGGCCTTGATGGCCCGCTCGACCGCCCCCAGGCCGATCAGCGGCAGCGTGCTGGCCGTGCACGACACGACGATGTCGAACTCATGCAGGCGCTGAGGCAACTCCGACAGACGGATGGCCGTGCCGCCGAGGCGCTCGGCAAGCCGCTCGCCGCGCTCGGCAGTCCGGTTGGCGATGTACAGGGCTTTCGGATTCTGCGCGGCGAAGTGCGTCGCACACAGGTCGATCATCTCGCCCGCGCCGATGAACAACACCTTTTGTGTACTGATGCTCTCGAAAATGCGCTGGGCGAGTCGCACTGCGGCCGCCGCCATCGAGACCGAATGCGCGCCGATCTCGGTCTGGCCGCGCACTTCCTTGGCGACGGCAAACGTGCGCTGGAAAAGCTGGTTCAGATAGGTGCCCAGCGCGCCAGCCTCGGCGGCGGTGCGCACGGCATCTTTCAACTGGCCGAGGATCTGTGTTTCGCCGAGCACCATCGAGTCCAACCCGCTCGCCACGCGAAAGGCGTGACGCACGGCGTCGGACTGGGGCAGTGCGTAAAGGTGGGGGGCGAGATCGCTGGCGGGAATGTTGTGAAACTCGGCCAGCCAGTGCACCGCGCGCTCGCGGGCGGTGGCGTCGTCGGTGGCGCAGTAGATTTCGGTGCGGTTGCACGTCGACAGGATGGCCGCCTCGGGGGCGCTCGACCTGCCGGTCCACAAGCTCTTGAGGCCCGCCAGCGCCGGCTCGATCCGCTCGAACGGAAACGCCACCCGTTCGCGCAACGAGACGGGCGCCGTGTGGTGATTCAGGCCGAGAGCGAGCAGTTGCATGATGTGGGGGATCTGATAGCCCGTAATTATAGCGCGTGGACGCGATGCCCGTTTCGCGGGCGTTGCGCGCCCCGAGCACCGGGATCGCGCACCCCATCATCGCGCAGCCGTGCGGTTTTGACAAATGGGCATCGCTTATACCCGGAATAGCGCCGGCCGCCACCGCGACGTTGCCCGGCTTGGCGCGGCAAATCGCTCGGTCGGCATGGCGGCCGGGCGCGATGACCTGGTCGCCGATTCGGGCGATTTAGCGGCTATACTGCCCTCGGGTTCCCGTCTTTGGAGACACGCAATGGGCATTATCGGCACTATCGTCGTCGGTCTGATCGTCGGCCTCATCGCACGGGCCTTGCATCCCGGCCGGGAAAGCATGGGCGTCATCATGACCATTCTGCTCGGCATTGCCGGCGCGCTGCTTGCCAAATATGTCGGACAGTTTCTCCACTTCTACACCGAAGGCCAGTCGGCTGGCTGGATCGCATCCATCCTCGGTGCCATTGTGCTGCTGGTGATCTACGGTGCGATCAAGCGCAGCCGCGCTGCCTGACGCAGCGGCAGGAGGACCGGACATGAACATTCTTGTGTTGCTGCTCGTGGGGCTGGTCGCGGGCTGGCTCGCCGGGCTTGTGGTCGGCGGCGGCTACGGCATCATTGGCGACATGGTCGTGGGCGTGATTGGCGCGTTCGTCGGCGGCTGGCTGTTTCGCCATATGGGCGTTGCCGTGGGGTACGGCACGCTCGGGCGCATCATTACGGCCACGGTCGGCGCTATCGTGTTGCTCGCCCTGTTGCGCCTGGTGCGACGATAGGCCGCAACGGCGGACCCGAAATCGGGACGTTCGATGTCGCGTCAAGGCAACACGGCGCGCAATGTCTGCCGCACGGCGGTCATTTGGCGTGCGGAACCTGCCAAAACCCGCATCCGCGCAGGGTTTTACCGGGCGTAGCGCCCCACCGCACAAGGGATGGCGGCGATTGACCCCGCAGGCGAGACGTGTGCCATACGCGTTTTCCCCCATTCGGCTATCCTTGTCGCCATTGCCTGGCCCAAGTCGCCTTGACGACGCGTGCGGCCGTTGCCGCCACGTTCGATCCCCGTCTTCCGCCGTCCGGCGTGGCCGTCGCGCCTGAGAGCGGTGCGGCGCCGCTTCCCGGAAGTTGCTGCGCCCGATTCCCCTCTTCAAAAGATCACATGTCTGCGACACGCAATTCGATGCGGCCATTCATCGTGGCATCCGTCATGGCAGCGACCTCCATGGTTGCCATCGAGGCCACCATCATCTCGACGGCCATGCCGCAGATCGTCGCCCAGCTTGGCGGCCTGAATCTGTATAGCTGGGTGTTCTCGGCCTTCTTGCTCGCGCAGACGGCCATGACCGTGGTGTTCGGCAAATTGGCCGATCTTTATGGCCGCAAGCCCGTCATTCTCGTCGGTATCGCAGTCTTCCTGGTTGCCTCGCTCGGCGGCGGGCTGGCATGGTCGATGCCGGCGATGATCGTCTTCCGCTTGTTGCAGGGCGTGGGGGCGGCGTGCATCCAGCCGGTCAGTCTGACCATCATTGCCGACTACTACCCGATCAGCGAGCGCGGCAAGGTGCAAGGGTATCTGGCGAGCGTGTGGGCCATCTCGGCCGTGCTCGGGCCGATGCTTGGCGGCATCATCATTCGCGATTTGTCGTGGGCATGGATCTTCTGGATCAACATTCCCATCGGTCTTTTGGCTGCTGCGGGCTTCGTTGCCTATCTACATGAGGAGTCGCCGCGTCAGCGCCCGAGCATCGACGTACTTGGCGCCGTGCTCTTCGCGATTGCCGTGGCGGCGCTGATGGTCGCCCTCACCGATGCGAATGCGTTCTCCGATACGCACGTCTGGGGTGGCGGGCTGGTGTGCGTTCTCGCGTCGCTGCTGTTTGTCTGGCAGGAACGCCGCGCCGAGGACCCGATGATCTCGTTCGCGCTTTGGAGCCGTCGCCCGATTGCGGCGGCGAATGCGGCGACGCTGCTCTCAGGCATGGTGCTCATGGGGCTGACGACCTTCCTGCCGATGTATGCCCAGGGCGTGCTGCGTCAGACGCCAGTGGTGGCGGGCATGGCGCTCACGATGATCATGGTCGGCTGGCCGATCGGTGCGACGCTCGCGGCCAAGACGTTCACGCGCTTCGGCCTGCGTCGCATTCTCGTGGGCGGCAGCCTGCTGATGCCGGTGGGCGGCGTCGTCTTTGCGCTGCTGGGGCCGAACAGTTCACCGTTGCTCGCCGGGTTTGGGTCGTTGCTGATGGGCTTCTCGATGGGCACGGGCAGTGTGAGCGCGCTCGTGCTGATTCAGGAACTGGTCGATCCGTCGCAACGCGGCACTGCCACGGCATCGAACATCTTTTCGCGGAATCTGGGCAGTACGCTCGGCGCGACGCTCTTCGGTGCAGTGCTCAACTTCGGGCTGACGCATTCGAGCGGGCTGGGTCTTGTCACCTCGGATCAGTTGCGACACGTGCTGGAAGACCGGGGCGTGTCGACGGTGGCCGAACAGGCGATTCGGGCGGTGTTGCAACATTCGCTGCACCTCACGTTTTTGTCGATCCTGGCGATTTCGATCGGTGTCATGCTGCTGTTCCTGCTGGTGCCGACCAGCGCTGTCGATCGGTCGCGCGACACGAAGCGTGACAAGCCGGAATTCGTACCGGGCGGACACTGATGCGCGCATCGCCGTCTGCCAGCGCCCTAGTGGCGTCGCTCATGCGCTTCGGTGTTGCCGGGGCGGTCTCGACGGCCGTGCACGTGATCGTGGCAGTCACGCTCATCGAAATGTTCGGCGCGGGGTCGGTCCTGGCGAATGCGGTTGCGTTCTGCACGGCCACGCCGTGTTCCTATTTGCTCAATACGCTGTGGAGTTTTTCCGCGCGGGTGCATCGCACGAGTTTCGCGCGCTTCGTACCGGTGTCGATCTTTGGGCTGCTGCTTACGACCTTCGTTGCGCGCACGGTAGAGCACCTTGGCGGGAGTCACTGGGTGGGTATCGCCGCCGTGGTGCTGATCGTGCCGCCGGTGACGTTCGTTTTGCATCGCTATTGGACGTATCGAGACGCGTAATGCCTGCCGCTTCCCGTCGTCTCCCGCGCGCTCCGGCAGCGTCATCGCACGAGGAAACGACGCGTGCGTGAGGTGAGCGGCCGGCCGCCGTCTGTGCGTGTGCGCAGGGTCTTGCGCGCGAACGGAAGCCGGTCGCCGGCCATCTGCACAGCGACACGCGAGGGTAGATGGCTCACCTTGACGCTCGACTGGTAGCGGCGCCGCACGAGATACAGCGGACGTCCTTTCGATTCGTAGTAGATCCGGCCGACGTATTCGCCGATCACGCCAATCCCGACAAGCTGGATGCCGCCGAGAAACAGAATGCCGACGAGCAGCGAGGCGTAGCCCGGCACGTCGACGCCATGAATGATGGTGCGTAGCGCGATATAGCTGCCGTAGGCGAGCGAGACGAGTGCGAGCGACACGCCGATATATGTCCAGCAACGCAGTGGCACGGTGCTGAAGCTGGTAATGCCTTCGAGCGCGAAATTCCATAGCCGCCAGCCGGAGAACTTCGATTCGCCTGCGCTGCGCGGATCGCGCACGTATTCCACGACTTCCGTAGGAAACCCGACCCACGCGAACAGCCCCTTCATGAAGCGGCGGCGTTCGGGCAGGCGCTTGAGGGCCGTGACGACGCGCCGGTCGATCAGACGGAAGTCGCCGACGTTCTCGGGCAGTCTCACTTCCGAGAGGCGATTGTGAACCCGATAGTAGAGACCTGCCGCGACGCGTTTGGCGACGCTGTCGCTCGCGCGGTTCGTGCGTTTGGCGAGCACGACATCGGCGCCGTTGCGCCAGCGCTCGATCATCACGGGGATGAGGGCGGGCGGGTCCTGGAGATCGGCGTCGATGGGGATGACGGCGTCGCCTTGCGCCTCGTCGATGCCCGCGCTCAGTGCCGCTTCTTTGCCGAAATTGCGGGTGAAGTCGATCACGCGGATGCGCGCGTCGACGCGGCGTAAAGCGAGCAGCGCGCTTAGCGTGTCGTCGGTGCTGCCGTCGTTCACACAGACGATCTCGAAGCGAATCCCGGAGACGGACTCGAGAACCGGCGTCACGGCGCGGTAGAACTTGTCGAGCGCCGGGGCCTCGTTGTGGCATGGCACGACCAGCGACACGAGCGGTGTGCGCGGCGGGGACGGCGAACGGCGTGTATCGGGGGCGCGGGGCATGGCGATTACCTCGTGAACGCGGGCGCCGTGACGCGCGCGTGGCGATGGGCGATGGACGCGTCGGTGGCGTGCGGAGGCTCGGCGTCATCGGGCACGTGCGCGAGACGGCGACGGCGGCGCCACAGCATGGCAAGCGTTGCCAGCGTGATGAACGGCATGAACTGAAAGCCGATGTTCGTCACGCCGAACAGGCCGAACGTTGGAGTAAGCCACAGCACGACGAGCCATTCGCGTTCTGCGCGAAGCCATCCGCGTGCGATGCCGTCGCGCACATACCAGGCGATCAAGAGCGAGAAGATCGCGAGGTCGTAGTCATAGAGATAGGGACTCACGAGCGCGGTCGCGCAGACGAGCGTTGCTGCCCGCAAGGCGAATGCGGCGGGACGCCGCCAGAAGTCGATCGTCACGGCCACGGCGCACAGCGCGACCACGGCGTGGACGATCGCCGCCACCGCGACGCTCGCGCCCAGCATGCGGGCCGTGATGAAGAACGTGGGTACGCGGGCGATCTGCGCCGTGCCGTTGACGAGGCTTTGCTGGGCGAACTGCGTCGCGTGCAGGAAGGTCGGATAGATGCCGGGACCGAAGACCGCAGCGGCCAGCGCCGTGGTGCCGACAACCGTGGCAACGCACGCGGCCAGCGCGCGCCACTCGCGGGCGCAGACAAACGCGAGCGGGAAGAGCACGGCGATGTGAGGCTTGACGAAGAGCAATCCGGTGAGCACACCGGCCCAAGTCGGACGCTTGCGCAGCATGAGCAGCGAGAAGCCCGCGAGGGCGGTGGTGTAGAGCGCGATTTGCCCGGCAATGATCACAAGCAGGACGCCGGGGAAGCTCACGGTCGGCAGTCGGGCGTCGCGCCATGGCGCGGTGCGTCGCAGGACTGCGTAGTACAGGCCGAAGCCGACGCAGGCATACGCCACGTAGGCGTATGAGAAAGGCAGTAGTGCGACGGGCGCGAGCAGGATCATCATCACGGGCGGGTACAGCCATGGCATGACGCCGCCCATCTTCTGCGCCCACGGCTGTTCGGCGATTTGAACGCGTGACATCAGATCGACGTTATAGGCGTCGAGCGGATGCCCGTGCAACACGAAGTGCGACGCCCCCCAGAACGGCAGGAAGTCCAGGCCGATGGGGCCGATCTTCGGATTGGCGACGACAAAGTGCTGATACCCCCAGGTGACCATCACGGCGAGCGCGAGGACCATCGCGGCGCCGCTATAGAGGCGGATGCGTGCGCGGTCGTCGGACCAGTGGCGGCGCTTGCCCGGTGCGGCGTCAACGACGGCCGACGGCTTCGATGTCATGCACGGACCTCCCCTTGGCTGCATGAAAACGGCGGTGCTCGACTAAGGCGACAGCATGGGATGACGCGCGGTCATTCTTTGGGTGTCTTGCCTGACGGTCGATTGTCGCGGCACGCGCGCGGCAATCTCAAGCCGGGCATTCCCGATAGGCGACGGCCCCGCGTGCGCGAATGTTGCGCTGCGCTGCACATCGCTTCGAACTTCGAGATATCGCTTGTCGTGACAGACATGCGTCCATATTAGTCGAGACGGTCTCCGTCAAGATCATAACGAGTCATATCGGAGCACGTCCGATCATCGACCTCCGACTGTGGCAAACCGGCGTTTGAAGGGGAAATTCGACGCATGATGCTGGCCGATGGGGGGGGCGGTGTCGCGGCGTGATCGCTGTCAGTGGAGACGCAGCAGGCCGATGAGGTGCCACCAGAGTGCGGTCATCGGAACGACAGTCACCAGCGCGACGAGGGCGGTGGCGAGACAGTAGCGGGTCGCGTCGCGGATGCCGATGCCGGCCAGTGCCATCGCCAGAACGAGGGGCGGCGCCTGATAGGGCAGCAAAAGGGTGGAGAGGCCGACCGTTTGCGTCAGCAAGACCGCTTTCACCGGGAGCGGTGCGCCGAGGGCGAGCGCGGGCACGAGCGGTGTGTAGAGCGCGGGGGCGGCGTTCGAGGTGACGAGGAAGGTGAGCGTCATCGACAGTGCGACGAGTACCAGATAGGCCGATGGCGCCGACATCTGTGCCAGATCGAGGTGGGAGAGCGCGGGGCGAAGCGCCACGGCGAGTCCGGCGTGGTCGACGGCGGCCGTCAATCCGACGATGGCGGCGACGAACCACAGCGGGGCGAGTTTGACGTGTTTGAGGAATGCATCCGGGTTCACCAATCGCAACGGTCCGAGACACAACAGGGCCACGCCGAGTCCGACCCAACCGGCGGCGATGTGATGCCACGGTTCCGTGAGCCAAAGGCCAAGCATCAAGGAGAGCGCCACGAGCAGGCGCCATTCTTGTGGATGCATCGGCGTGCGGGCGGCGGGGTTGGCCGTGTTCGCAACGGCGAGGGGCGTCAGCCGGTCGGGGAATAGCCGCATTGCGACGACGACCAGCACGATGCCGCGCACGACAGCGAGCGCGGGCACGAGCGCGATGGCGTATTCGCCGTAGCCGAGCCGCAGGCCGAGAACGGTCTCGGCAGTGCCGGCCATTACCAGATTGGGGAGGTTGGCGGGAAGAATGGCGGTCGACAACTCGCAACTGGCCAGGGCAGTGGCGAGCAAGAGTCCGGTGCGGCCGGGACGACCCTGTGCCAATCCGACCCGTTCGCAGAAGCTCAGGACGATGGGGGTGAGGATGGCAATCCGGCCGAGTGTCGAAGGCATGACAATACCGAGGGCGAAGGCGATTGCGACGAAGCCGGTGAGGGCGATACCGTAGGCGTGGCCGCAATGATCGGCCAGCCGCGATGCAACGCGCTCGCCGAGGCCCGTAACGCCGAGTGCCGTGCCGATGACGGCACCGCTGAAGACGAGCCAGAACGCGCTCGACGTGAAGCCCGAGAACACGACATTCGCCCCGAGCGACGTGCAGGTCGCGAGCAGGAACATCAGCAGGAGCGATACGAGGAAGTCCGGCAGCCAACCGGTTGCCCAATAGCTCAGGCAAAGCAGCACGATAATGGCGACGGCGAGTGTGTTGCCGCGCAGTCCCGTCGCATACAAGGCGAGTCCGGCGGCAGCGCCGAGGCCTGCGAGCAGCGCATGACGCCAAAGGTGGCGGGGGGCGAAGGCGTCGGCGGCCGGTGCGGTTGCGGTTGCAACCGTCGCGGAGGCGGACGATGAGGGGCTGGCCGTGGCGGACATGGACGTCACCTGTCATTAAATAATATATAATTGTTGTGAATTATATATAGTTAACCGAGAAGGAAGGTCAATGCGCCAGGATTCGGGTACGGGTACGGGGTCGGGTACGGCGACGGAGCGAACGTATGAGGTATTACGGGAGCAGATCGGACGTGGCGAGTTGAAGCCGGGCGAGGCGTTGCGGCAGGACCATTTGGCGGCGGCGCTGGGGGTGAGTCATGTGCCGGTGCGTGAGGCGTTGACGATGTTGGCGTCGGATGGGCTGGCGGTGAGTCGGGTCAATCGTGGCACGGTGGTGGCGGCGCTCACGGAAGACGACGCGCTTGAGCTGGCGGATTTTCGCGCGTTGCTGGAGGGGCGTCTGATGGCGCTGGCGATGCCGAATCTATCGCGTGCGGATCTGGCGCGGGCGTGGGCGGCACTGGAGGCGTTGGAGGCCGCGACCGACCTCGCGGACATCGTGATGCGCAACGCGGCGTTTCACACGATGCTGTACGCGAAGGCGGAGCGCCCGTACTTCGAGCGCGCCGTGGCGACGGCACGCTTGAACCTTGGGCGCTATCTGTTCCTGACATGGCGCAAGGCGGACAACGCGCAACGCTCGCATGAGGAGCACCGCGCGTTGCTGCGTTTGTGCGAGGCGGGCGACGACGCGGGCGCCGTCGCGCTGGTACAAGCCCACAATCGGGCGACGGGGGAGCAGATCGCAACGATCATTCGCGAGGCGCGGGCGGGGTGAGTGCCGGGCTTGCCCTATCTGACCGGCGGCTCCCCGTTCGAAACCACCCTTCGGCGTTGTGTTGCGGAACCGTGTGTTGACGTGGATCGCCCGCAACCTGCTACTTTGACCGATGAGTCACCGGCCGCGCAATCGCGTCAGACGTTGAACAGGAAGTTCATCACGTCGCCGTCGTGCACGACGTATTCCTTGCCTTCGGCGCGCATCTTGCCGGCTTCCTTCGCGCCTTGTTCGCCCTTGTACTGGATGAAGTCGTCGAAGGCGATGGTCTGTGCGCGGATGAAGCCGCGTTCGAAGTCGGTGTGGATCACGCCAGCCGCCTGCGGCGCCGTGTCGCCCACGTGGATCGTCCAGGCGCGCACTTCCTTCACCCCGGCGGTGAAGTACGTCTGCAGACCCAGCAGCTTGAAGCCCGCGCGGATCACGCGATCCAGCCCCGGCTCGTCCATCCCCATGTCGGCCAGGAATTCCGCCTTGTCGGCATCTTCCATATCGGCAATCTCCGCCTCGATGGCCGCACACACCGCCACCACCGGCGCTTGCTCGCCTTCCGCGTACTTGCGCACCGCTTCCAGATGCGGATTGTTCTCGAAGCCGTCGTCTTTCACGTTGGCGACATACATCGTCGGCTTGGCCGTGATCAGACAGAACGGTTTGATCAGCGCCAACTCGTCGTCCGACAGATTGATCGAGCGCACCGGACGCGCCTCGTTGAGTACCGGCACCACCTTCTCGAGCACCGCCACGAGCTTGGCCGCTTCCTTGTCGTTGCCCGACTTGGCCGCCTTCGTATAGCGTTGCAATGCCTTCTCGACCGTGCTCAGATCGGCCAGCGCCAATTCGGTGTTGATGACTTCGATATCCGAAATCGGATTCACCTTGCCCGCCACGTGGATGACGTTTTCATCCTCGAAGCAGCGCACAACATGCGTGATGGCGTCCGTTTCGCGGATGTTGGCGAGGAACTGGTTGCCCAACCCTTCACCCTTCGACGCGCCTGCCACCAGACCGGCGATGTCCACGAATTCGACCGTCGCCGGCAAGATGCGCTCGGGCTTGACGATCTCGGCCAGCTTGCCCAGACGCGGGTCCGGCACTTCCACCACGCCGACGTTCGGCTCGATGGTGCAGAACGGATAGTTCTCGGCGGCGATGCCCGCTTTGGTCAGTGCGTTGAAAAGGGTCGATTTGCCGACGTTGGGCAAGCCGACAATGCCGCATTTGAGGCTCATGCTAAATCCTGTCTAATCCGATAGATGCGCCGTTGCATTCGCCGGTCGTTGCGGTCGGTGATTGCGTCGCGAAAAGTCCGCTATTGTACCCGTTCCGCCGCCAACAACGCCCTCGATCCCCGCAACCCCCGCAACCCCCGCAGCCTCCGCTTCGGCGAGGAACTCAACTCAGTTGCTTCGCCGAGAACGTGTCGCACTTGCGCATATCGCCGTATTGCAGCCCCTGACGCAGCCAATACACGCGCTGGGCGCTCGTGCCGTGCGTGAACGACTCCGGCACCACGCGGCCCTGTGCCTGCTGCTGCAACCGGTCGTCGCCAATGGCGGCCGCCGCCTTGAGCCCCTGCTCGATGTCGCCCGGTTCCAGCAACTGCTCATTCGCCTTCGCGGCATTGTTGGCCCAGACCCCCGCGAAGCAGTCGGCCTGCAACTCCAGGCGCACCGACAGCGCATTGGCCTGCGCTTCGCTCGCGCGTCGCCGCACTTCGTCGAATTTCTCGGAAATACCCAGCAAATTCTGGATGTGATGGCCCACTTCATGAGCGATCACGTACGCCTGCGCAAAGTCGCCCCCGGCGCCGAAGCGCTGACGCAGTTCGTCGTAGAACGCCAGATCGATGTACACCTTGCTGTCGCCCGGACAGTAGAACGGCCCCATCGCCGTTTGCCCGGTGCCGCACGCCGTGGGCGTCGCCCCCGAGAACAGCACAAGTCTCGGCGGCACATACTGACGGTTCAGTTGCTGCGGGAACACGCTTGCCCAGGTGCGCTCGATGTTGCCGAGTACCTTGCGCGTGAAGACCGTCTTCGGGTCGTTGGCGGGCGTGGCGTTGGGCGCGGACTGCGGCTGCGACTGCGTCTGCCCCTGAAGCATCTGCGAGCCCTGAATAATGACGCGCGGGTCGATCCCGAAGAAATACGAGGCGGCCAGCGCCACCACAATCGTGCCGATACCGATCGTGGCGCGGCCTCCGAATCCGCCTCCCCGGCGATCTTCGACGTTCTGACTTTCGGATTCGTTGTCGAGGCGCATGGGCGGTCTCCTTGTCTGATAAGCGATATGCGCGGAAGATATGCGCGGAAGTATAGCGCCCGGTCGTGACACGCGACGCTGGGCCGCAGCCAATCCCCGGGCGGCTCGACCTCCGAAGCGCGGCAGGCGTGCGACAATACGCCATCTCGTTTTCTGAACCAGCCGGCTCGCGCGATTCAGGCGCTGGCGCTGCATTTGCCGCATGTCTCTAACGCAAACCTCCAGCCAAACGCACGATGTCATCGTCGTCGGTGGCGGTCTGGTCGGGAAGGCCGCCGCCTTGCTGCTCTCGCAGGCGCGTCTGTCCGTCGCACTGCTCGCCCAGCCGGCCCCCGCCGCGCCGCCGTCGTCCAACGGGCGCGGCGACCCTTGGGATGCCCGCATTTACTCGCTCTCGTCGAGCTCCCAGGCGCTCTTCGAGCGCATGCGCGTATGGCAAGCCGTCGACCCCGCGCGCGTGAATCCCGTCTACGACATGGAAGTCTTCGGCGACGAACGCGGCAGCCTCCATTTCTCGGCGTATCAGGCCGCTGTGCCGCAGCTCGCCTGGATCGCCGAATCGTCCAATCTCGAACGCGCGCTCGACGCCGCCCTGCGATTCTCCCCGCAAGTGCAATGGCTCGACGCCCGCGCCGATGCGCTCGAAGTCGATGCCGACGCCGCCCTGGTGCGCCTGTCCGATGGCAAGACCCTGCGCGCTTCGCTCGTGGTCGGCGCCGACGGCGCGCACTCCTGGGTGCGCCGTACCGCAGGGCTCGACGGCTCGGTGCGTCCCTACGAACAACTCGGCGTGGTATGCAATTTCCGCGCCGAACGCCCGCATCGCGATACCGCGTTCCAATGGTTTCGCGACGGCGAGATCGTCGCGCTGTTACCGTTGCCGGACCAGCACGTCTCGCTGGTCTGGTCGGCCGCCGACGAACATGCCAGGCGGTTGCTTGCGCTCGATCCCAAAGCGCTTGCCGAGCGCGTCGACAGCTTCGCGAACGGTGAACTTGGACGTCTCACGCCGGTCTCAGCGCACGCCCAGGGCTTCCCACTCGTGCTCGCGCGGGCCAAACGCCTGATCGCGCCGCGCGTGGCGCTGGTCGGCGACGCAGCGCACGTCGTGCATCCGCTCGCCGGCCAGGGCATGAACCTGGGCTTGCGCGACGTGGCGGCGCTCGGCGACGCGCTCGCCGGACGCGAGTCGTTCCGCGATTGTGGCGACATCGCCGTCCTGCGTCGCTACGAGCGCGCCCGCAAGGAAGATATCGGCAGTATGGCGTTCACGACCGATGGCCTGCACAAGCTGTTCTCAGCGAGCAGTCCACTCGCCAAGTTCGTCCGCAACGCTGGGCTCGACAGCGTGAACCTGCTGCCGTTCGTCAAGAAATTCCTGATCGGCCGCGCCCTGGGCTAACCCTTCGGGCGTTCGTTCCGGCAAATTCCGGCCGATGCTGGAATGCCCGGACGCGCCTCTCGCTCGACACACTTCTGGAGATACTCGATGTTGCAACGTTATCGCGCCGCGGCGCTCGCAGCGCTCGGTCTGGCGGCGGTTTGCGCCGCGACTTTCATCGTGCCCGCCGTCGCACAGAACAAGCCCAGCGCCGCGCTCGACCGCGTGAAGGCCGCCGTGCAGAAAACCCTCGGCGCCGAGGCCCCCGTCCAATCGGTGGCGCGCACCCCCATCCCTGGGCTCTATGAAGTGGCCGTCGGCGGCGACATCATCTACTCGGACGAGAAGGCGCAGTACGTGATTGTCGGAGGTAACCTCGTCGACACGAAGACGCGCCAGAGCCTGACCGAAGCGCGTCAGTCGGAGTTGAACAAGGTCGATTTCGCGAAGCTGCCGCTTGACCACGCCATCAAATACGTGAAGGGCAACGGCAGCCGCAAGGTCGCTGTGTTCTCCGATCCGAACTGCCCGTACTGCAAGCGCTTCGAGCAGATGCTCAAGACGTCGAGTATCGATAACCTCACCGTGTACACCTTCCTGTATCCGGTGCTCGGCCCCGACTCGGATGCGAAGTCGAAGGCGATCTGGTGCGCCCCCAATCCGGTCACCGCGTGGCATGACTGGATGCTCGACAAGAAGGCGCCGCCGACCCCCGCTGCCAAGTGCGACGACAACGCCGTGCTGCAAAACGTGGCGCTGGGCCGTCAGTACAACGTGACCGGCACGCCGACGATCATTCTGTCCGACGGCCGCCGTTTGCCGGGCGCCGTGCCGGCCGAAGCATTGGAGAAGGCGCTCGCCACGATCAAGTAACTGGCCGCCCGCCAGCGCCCGACCGCCCCGACAACAAGAAGCCGCCACGTCATGAAAGCCACGTCTGCTGTGCCCGCCATCCGGTATGCGATCGTTCCGAAGTCGCCTGCCGCCCATCTGTTCGAAGTGAGCGTCACGGTCTCGAATCCTGCCCCCGACGGCCAGCGTTTCACGCTGCCCGCGTGGATTCCGGGCAGCTACATGGTGCGCGAGTTCGCTCGCAACATCGTGACGATCGGCGCTACCTGCCGGGGCCGAAAGATCGCGCTCGACAAGCTCGACAAACATACGTGGCAGGCGGCACCGTGCAAGGGCACGCTGATCGTGACCTATGAGGTGTACGCGTGGGACCTGTCGGTGCGCGCCGCACATCTCGACGACACGCACGGCTTCTTCAATGGCACGAGCGTGTTCCTGCGCGTCGAAGGCCAGGACCATGCACCGTGCGAGGTCGAGGTATTGCGTCCGCGCGGTGCGGCGTTCAAGGCGTGGCGGGTTGCGACGGCGCTCGCACCGGCCGACGGCACGGCGGCGCTCGACTTCGGGCGCTACCTGGCCGTCGACTATGACGAACTGATCGACTCGCCGGTCGAGATGGGGACATTCGTTCATGCCACGTTCAAGGCGTGTGGCGTGACGCACGAAGTCGCCATTACGGGGCCGGTGCCGAATCTCGATCTGGACCGCCTGGTGCGCGACATGAAGAAGATCTGCGAAGCGCAGATCCGCTTGTTCGAGCCGGGCGCGAGTTCGCGATCGCGCGTGCCGATGGCGCGCTACGTGTTCCTGCTCATGACCGTCGGTGACGGGTATGGCGGGCTCGAACATCGCGCCTCCACGGCCCTGCTCGCCAGCCGCAACGATCTGCCGGTGCAGGGACAGGCGCGCATGAGCGACGCGTATCGCAGCTTCCTCGGTCTGGTGAGCCACGAGTACTTCCATACGTGGAACGTCAAGCGCATCAAGCCAGCGGTGTTCGCGCCGTATGCGCTCGATCGGGAAGCTTATACACGCCTGCTGTGGCTGTTCGAAGGCTTCACGTCGTACTACGACGATCTGATGCTGGTGCGCAGTGGCGTGATCGCGCCTGCGGCGTATTACGACCTCGTTGCCAAGACGGTGGCGAATGTGTTGCGCGGCAACGGCCGGTTCAAGCAGACCGTGGCCGAGAGTTCGTTCGATGCCTGGACGAAGTACTACCGTCAAGACGAAAACGCGCCGAACGCCATCGTCAGCTACTACACGAAGGGATCGCTCGTCGCGCTCGCGCTCGATCTGACGATTCGTTCGCACACGCGCGGCCAGAAGTCGCTCGACGACATCATGCGTGCGCTGTGGCAACGCTACGGTCGCGACTTCTATCGCGGCTCGCCCGTGGGCATCGACGAGAATGCCGTTCAGCCGCTCTTCGAAGCGGTCTCGGGACTCGACCTGTCGGCGTTTTTCGCCATGGCGATCAACGGCACGCGCGATCTGCCGATCGAAGCGTTGCTGGAGCGCGTTGGCCTCACTCTGGCGCCGGTGCCGGCGGAGGACGCTCGTCCGTCGCTTGGCGTGAAGACGGCAAAGCGCGGCGACGATCTCTCGCTCACACAGGTGCTCGACGGCGGGGCCGCGCAGGCGGCGGGCCTGTCGGCGGGCGATGTCCTGGTCGCCATCGACAGCCTGCGCGTGACGCCGGGCAATCTCGACAAGCTGCTCGAGCGCTACCGTCCTGGCGATAAGGTGAAGATTCACGCTTTTCGCCGAGACGAACTGCGCGAGGCTGCGCTCACGCTCGACGCGCCGGAGATCTCGAAGTACCGCATCGCCGAGACGCGCGATCGCGCCGCCGCACAGCGTCGCGAAAAGTGGCTGTCGGCCTGAGCGCGTTGGGGTCTCGCGCGCCGCTTGCGTGCGCGAGGCTCATTCTTGCGCCGGACCCGGTACGCTCGGGTCCCGGTTCTCCTCCGGACACGACCTGGCGACCGCGAGCATATGCTCGATGAAGACCTGCGTCTTGCGCGGCAGGAAGCGTCGCGATGGCGTGACCAGATGCACCGGGCTTTCCGGTAGCGACCACGCCGGCAGCACCTTGACGAGTCGACCGGTGCGCAACGCGTCCTCGGCCAGTACGTCGGTGAGCGCTGCGATGCCGCTGCCGGCAAGCGCCATCTCCTTGACCATTCCCATGCTGTTGACCTGAATCGCACCGTGCATGGTGATGTCTGCACGCTGGCGTCCCTTATGGAGCGTGTCCGAGTTGAACAGACGCCGCGCCCCTTGCAGAATCACGAAACGATGGCCCGCCAGCTCATCGGGCGTGGCAGGCAGCCCCGTCGCACTTAGATACAGCGGGCTCGCGTACAGGCTGCGTGTGAGCTTGAGCATCGGCCGCGCGACGAGCGTCGAATCGGAGAGTTGTCCTGCCCGAATGGCGACGTCGATACGCTCGCCGATCAGGTCGACCTGTCGCGAACTCAGATCGATATCCACCGTGATCTCGGGATAGGCGGCACAGAACGTGGCGAGCGGTACTGCCAGCCATTGCGCGGCAAAGTCGCCGGGTGCCGTGATGCGCAGACGTCCGCGCGGTTTGCTCGATAACTGCGAGGCGAAGTCGCGCGTCTCTTCCACTTCTTCGAGAATGGGCAGGCAACGTTCGTAATACGCCTCGCCCACCTCGGTCAGTTCAAGCCGCCGCGTGGTCTTGTGCAGCAGCTTTGTGCCCAGACGCATCTCCAGGCGCGACAGGCGTCGACTCACCGTGGCCTTGGGCAGACCGAGCCGCTCCCCCGCCCGGGTGATGCTGCCCGAGCGCACGACCTCCGCGAAAATGAGCATGTCATTCAAATCGTCAATCATCGCGAGCGCTCCTCGGTGACGCGGTCAGCCGGCAAGGGGAAGGAATCCTGTGCATTGTTCCAAAATAGGAACAAACAATTCGATTTTACCGGCTTGTTTCATTTTTGGGGATAACTAGAATTCACTTCAAGCCGACGCGCAATTCGCGGTACTCCCGAGAGGGGGCCAGCGCGCACGGATTCTCGAACCCCCAGGCTCAGGAGCCAGTGACATGACCACGATTCTGCAAATCAATTCCGCCGCCCGCTCGCAAGGCGCCAACTCGACCACGCTCGCTAACGAGTCCGTGGCGCAACTGGCCGCGAAGCACCCGGGTGCCAAGGTCGTTGTGCGTGACCTGCTGGCCGATGGTGTGCCGCATCTGGACGAAGCGGTGATCGGCGCGTTCTTCACGCCGGAAGAGCAACGCTCGGCCGAACAAAAGGCCATCATCGCTCGCAGCGACGCGTTGATTGCCGAGATCCAGGCGGCCGATTATGTCGTGTTCGGCGTGCCGTTGTATAACTTCCAGGTGCCGACGCAACTCAAGTCGTACTTCGACTGGATCGCCCGCGCCCGCGTGACGTTCCGTTATCGCGAAGACGGCAGCGTGGAAGGCTTGATCCAGGGCAAGAAGGTGATCGTGGCCTTCGCGCGCGGTGGTAACTACAAGGACACGCCGGCTGACAGCCAGACTCCGTACATCAAGACGATTCTCGGCTTCCTCGGCATGACGGACGTGACCTTCATCTTCGCGGAAGGCCTGGCCCGCGGTCCTGAATCGGCGGCAGCCGGCTTCAAGAACGCTCGCGAAGCCATCGCGGCGCTCTAAGCCTGACGGCCGACGCTGTCATCGTCTCGGTTCGCCTGCCCGCGCAGGGGTTCCCCATGGCCAATCCGACGCCGCTGCATCCGCGTCAGACGAAGCGCTCGGCTGGCGACGCCGCCGGGCGCGACGGCCCGTGCGCGCTCCCCCGCGTGCTTCCCGTCTCCCGGCCCGGCCGTTGTGCGGCCGCTGCGGGGGCGGGGGTTTTCGATCAGGTCGCCGAAACCGATCCGTTTCTGTCGATCGACATCTTCCGCCGTCACGGCGCGTGCATACCGCCGCATCCGCATGCGGGGTGCGTGGTGGCGACCTATCTGTTTCCCGAGTCGACGACCGCGTTGCGCTGCCGCCACGCGCATGGCGGCGACGCGGTGCTACGCCCCGGCGATCTGCTCTGGCTGGAGGCGAACTGCGGCACCGTACATGCCGACGTTCCCGAGAGCGCACGCGGCACGGTGCGTGGCGTGCGGATGATCGTGAATCGCGCGGGCCATCATGCGCGCGGCGCTCCTGCGCAAAGCGTGATCCGCGCCGATGCCATGGCGCATTGGCGCGACGGTGCGGTCGATCTGACGTTGATTTGTGGGCAGTGGGGCGAGCATCGCGCGGCGCGTGCCGACGCTGAGCGCACGACGCTGCTTCGGTTCGACTGGCGTGAGGACGATCTGCGCGCCTTGACCATTCCGTGCGACGGCCGTCGTTGGCTCGCGTTGATCGCGCAGGGCGAGGCGGCGCTCGCCGGTCATGCCCTGCGTGCGGAAGGCGGCGGGGCGCAAGCGGTGCTGTTGCCGCCCGGCGATTGGCAACTGGCCGGGCGCGCCGGTGCGCGCTTGGTGCTTGCAGGCGGCGAGCCACTCGACGCGCCCGTGGTCTATCGTGGCAACTTCGCGGCGCGTGACGAGAGCGAACTTGTCGCGCTCACGCGCCTCTATCAGCAGGGCTCGATGGGCACGCTGCCGCCCGTCACCGAATAGCGCCTGTATTCGCGAACCCCTTTGCGCAGGCTCGCGGCCCCAATCGTCCGACGGATGTCACCGTGCGACGGTGAGGCGGTGAGGCGGTGAGGCGGTGAGGCGTGGTCAGTGGTCAGTGGAGCAGGCGCAGGGCAGGCCATCGCTGTCACCGGCTTACGCCGGGACTTGCCAGTCGATGGGCGTCTGACCGTGCTGCGCGAGGAAGGCATTGGCCGCGCTGAAGTGCCCGCAGCCGAGGAAGCCGCGATGGGCCGAGAGCGGTGAGGGGTGCGGGGCTTCGAGCAACAGATGCCCGTGACCCTCAAGCAGCGGCGCTTTGGCCTGCGCATGGCTGCCCCACAGCAGGAACACCCGAGGCCGTTGCTGCGCAGCCAGGCCCGCGAGCAACGTGTCGGTACAGGCTTGCCATCCCCCCTTTTTGAACGGCTTCGCGTGACTTGCCGCGTGACCCGCTTCCACTGTCAGCGTCGTGTTGAGCAACAACACCCCCTGTTTCGCCCACGCGTCGAGGTTGCCATGCAGCGGCGCGGCAATCCCGAGATCCCGCTCGATTTCCTTGTAGATATTGCGCAGCGAAGGCGGTATGCGCACGCCACGCTGCACGGAAAACGCCAGGCCGTGCGCCTGCGCGATGCCGTGATCGTCGCCGTGATAGGGGTCTTGTCCGAGGATGACGACCTTCACGTCGTTGGGTGAGGTCATGCGAAGCGCGTGGAAGATGTCCGCCGGATAGACGGTCTTGCCTGCGGCGACCTCGGCATCGACGAAACGACATAGCGGTGCGTATGCCTCGCTCTGAACGAACGCAGCGAGCAGCGTTTGCCAGTCGCCGGGCAACGCGTCGAACTGATCTTCGACGCGCCCTTTGAGCGGGCCTGCGACATGGGCGTCGTCCACGAGGGGTTTGGGGGCGGCAGCGAGTGGTGTCGATGCGGGCGTCAACGATGCGTCCGACTTCGGCGGGCGTCCGCGTCGGCGTTGCGGCGTCTCTGGCACGGCGACGGGTGGCTGCGGCAGCACGGTCGTGTCGTGCGCGTTGCCGCTCGGCGCCGGTTCGTCGAACAGTGAACCTTGCCGTTCATCATTTATCGACGGGGATGCGCCGCGTGAGCGTGATGTCATGCGAAAAGTCTATCGAATGGGTTGGCGATGGAAAGGGCCGTGGCGTCCGGCATCGGGGCATCTGGCATCGAAGCAAAGCGATCAGTGACCCAGCACCTTTTGCCGCAGACGATAGCCGCGCTGCGCCTTGCTCACGTTGTCGCTGTGCAGCTCGGGCAGCACGTCGCGCAGGTTCCGCGCGAGGGCGTGGAGCATACGCTCGCCCTGGCTTTCGCGGTCGTCGTCCGGCGCGTCGAGCAGTTCCAGTTCGACTTCGACGAGTGGTTCCGTGTGACGTTTTCCGTCGGCCTCGACGGCCACTTCGCCACGGTCGAAAGCGATCTCCACTGCCGTGCCGTCACCCGCGATGTAGCGCCACAGGCGTCGCACGAAATTCGTTTCGAACTGTGCGACGACATTCGCGCCTTGTGCGCGCAACAAATCGGCGGTGGCAGGTACATCGCACGCGGCGATCAATTGGGGAAGCTCGAGCGCTTCGCCGTGTACGGGCAGTTCCCATTCGTGGCGCACATGCAGTCCGTCGCGTGCTTCGCCGACCGACTTGAGCGTTTGCAGCCATTGTCCGGCGTGGCCGTCGCGGGCCACGAAGCGGAGTCGCAGCGCAGCCTTGGCGTTTGCGAGGGCGAGGGCGGGCGTATCGAAATAGCGATTGACGAGGTGGCGCTCGCCGCGCGCTTCGGCACCGGGCAAGCGATCGAGGTGAGCCACCAGCGCGTCGGCGCGTGCGGTGGACAGGTCGCCGGGGAGGGCAAGTTTGAGTTCGCGTTCGATGGCCATGGGGCCGCTCCTGTATGGGGGACGCCGAGGACGCCGGGGATACCTGGGATGCCGGGCGCCGCAACGCCGTGCAGGAACGACGCGTCTTGTCAGACATCGGGCGGTGTCCCGGGCGGGACGCCGCCCGATCGCTCGTGTGACGCGGGTTAGCGCGTCAGCGAGGCATGTCGAACAGTGTGGCGAGCGCATCGCCCGGCTCGGGCGCGCGCATGAAGGCTTCGCCGACGAGAAAGGCATTGACGTTGGCCGCGCGCATGCGGGCCACGTCGTCACGCGACAGGATACCCGACTCCGTGACGACCAGACGATCGTCCGGAATGTGCTTGAGCAGGCCCAGCGTGGTGTCGAGCGACACTTCGAAGGTGTGCAGGTTGCGATTGTTGATGCCCAGCAGCGGCGTGCTCAGTTCGAGTCCCGCGTCCAGTTCGTGGCCGTTGTGCACTTCAACGAGTACCGCCATGCCCAACTCGTGGGCTTGCGCTTCCAGCTCGCGCATATGCGCCAGTTCCAATGCGGCGGCGATCAGCAGAATGCAATCGGCGCCCATCTCGCGCGCCTCGTAGACCTGATAGGCGTCGATCATGAAGTCCTTGCGCAGCACCGGCAGATCGCAGGCGGCACGCGCCGCCTTCAGATACTCGGGGGCGCCCTGGAAGAACTGTACGTCGGTCAGCACCGACAGACAGGCGGCGCCGCCTTGCTGATACGACTCGGCGATTAGCGGGGGGGCGAAGTTCTCGCGAATCACGCCCTTCGAGGGGCTGGCTTTCTTGATCTCGGCGATCACGCCGGACAGACCGCTGCCGATCTTCGTGCGCAATGCGCCCACGAAGTCGCGCGTGCCCAATGCGCTGTCGCCGACGGTGGCTTCGGCGTCGCGGCGCAGGCTCGCGAGGTCACGGACGCGCTTCGCAGCGGCGACTTCTTCGGCCTTCACGGCCAGGATCTTGTCGAGAACGGTAGACATATCGATGGGTGACTAGGGACCTACGGAGAGTGATGGACGTCGCCGGAGCCGACGTCCATGGGGTCGTGATCGGGCGCGGCGTAACGTTGAGCCTTGGCTTAGCCTTGGTTGTGCCTTGGCTGGACGTCAAGCCTTGAATCGCTGCGTGAACGTCACGAACTCGTCGAGCTTCGCGCGTGCCGCGCCGCTGGCAATCGATTCGCGTGCCATCGTGATGCCGTCGCCGATCGAGGCGGCTCGGTTGGCGGCATAGAGCGCGGTGCCGGCGTTGAGCGTGACGATCTCGCGCGCGGTGCCAGGCTTGTCGTCGAGTGCGTCGATCAGCATGGTCTTCGATTCGTCGGCGCTGCCGACCTTCAGGCTGCGATTGCTCACCATCTGCAGGCCGAAGTCTTCCGGATGGATCTCGTACTCGGTGACCTTGCCGTCCTTGAGCTCGCCCACCACGGTGGCGGCGCCGAGCGACACTTCGTCCATGCCGTCCTTGCCGTAGACCACGAGGACGTGTTCGGCGCCCAGACGCTGCATCACGCGGACCTGAATGCCGACCAGATCGGGGTGAAACACCCCCATCAACTGGTTCGGTGCGCCGGCGGGATTCGTGAGCGGCCCGAGAATATTGAAGATCGTGCGTACGCCCATTTCCTTGCGGACGGCGGCGACGTTCTTCATCGCAGGATGATGGTTCGGCGCGAACATGAAGCCGATGCCGACTTCGCGCAGGCACACGGCGACCTGTTCGGGCGAGAGCATGATGTTGACGCCCAGTGCCTCGAGCACGTCGGCACTGCCCGACTTCGAACTCACGCCCCGATTGCCATGCTTGGCGACCTTCGCGCCGGCGCCTGCCGCCACGAACATCGATGCGGTGGAAATATTGAACGTATGCGAAACGTCGCCGCCCGTGCCCACGATGTCGACGAAATGCTCGTCGGCCGGTGCGTCGACGTGGTTGGCGAATTCGCGCATGACCTGGGCCGCCGCGGCGATTTCACCGATGGTCTCCTTCTTCACGCGCAGGCCGGTGATGATGGCCGCCGACATGACCGGAGAAATCTCGCCCTTCATGATGAGGCGCATCAGATGCAGCATCTCGTCGTGGAAGATCTCGCGGTGTTCGATGGTGCGCTGCAGGGCTTCTTGCGGGGTAATCATGATGTGTTCTGTCCTCTGTCGTGTCGCCCGGTGGCGTGGCTTGTTCGGTTCGGGCGGCTCAGGCGGCCTGGGCCACGCGCGGCGCGGCTTGCAGGAAGTTGCGCAGCACGGCGTGGCCGTGCTCCGACAGAATCGATTCCGGGTGGAACTGCACGCCTTCGACGTTGAGCGTCTTGTGACGCACGCCCATGATCTCGCCGTCGTCCGTCCATGCGGTGATTTCGAGGCAATCGGGCAGTGAAGCGCGCTCGATGGCCAGCGAGTGATAACGCGTGACGGTAAAGCGCTTGGGCAGATTCGCGAACACGCCCTGTTGCGTGGTCTCGATCTCGCTCACCTTGCCGTGCATGATTTGCTGAGCGCGCACGACGTTGCCGCCGAAGGCTTCGCCAATGGCCTGGTGGCCGAGGCAGACGCCGAGTATCGGAATTTCGCCGGAGAAGCGCTTGAGGACGTCGAGTGTGATGCCCGCATTGGCCGGACAGCTCGGGCCGGGCGAGAGGCAGATGCGCTCAGGCGCGAGCGCGGCGATGGCGTCGAGCGTGATTTCGTCGTTGCGAAAGACCCGCACGTCTTCGCCCAATTCACCGAAATACTGGACGATGTTGTAGGTAAACGAGTCGTAGTTGTCGATCATCAGGAGTCTCATGATTCTAAGTCCTTGATTTCATTAATGTTTTCCATTACACACAACCTCCATTACCCACTTTATTACACACATCGACAGTTGATTGCGATGGACGAAGCGCGAGCATGTGCTG
>NZ_JAYRUC010000020.1:56084-96281 GCF_041919235.1 Pandoraea sp. | reverse complement strand
CTTGCTGCAACGCGCAGCAAGGGGTTTTTGCTTTTCTGCGAGCAGTTCTTGCGCCGCCTCTTCCTATCTTCCTATCCAATTCAATTCCGCTGGTCGATGCCGGCGGGGGCTGAGCCTTCAACGAAGGCGAGGCGCATTTCGCAACCAATTCAAGGCGCCGAGTCTTCCTATGTGGCCGATCTTGGTTCATGCCGAGCGCGGGTGCTTCGAAGATCAATTCGCTTGATCGCGTAATTTCATCCAGATCATCTCAAACCGAGTCGCGGAACGATACTGTCGGCACGCCTCGATTGCCACGGCTCGATCGCTGCGATGCAGGTCGACAAATCGTCGCGGCGCTCACATGCCGGGATCTCCCCGTTGGTTCGACTCGCGATTCGTCGGAACAGGTCAAGAAGCGTAAATCCCTGACAGATTCTGCCGAAACAACTGTGAGTCGCTCAATGCCGACGAGGCATCCAGCGACTCACAGTCGTATAACTCACGGTTAAGGCAGGAGCGAACGAGTACCCGCCTTACCGTGTCGGTGCGAGCACTCGTCTAACGACCACAGCGCAAATGCCTGCGAACACCACCAGCGCAAGCCATTCCGACGTCGGGGCGAAACCACTACCGACGATTGCCAACGGCGCGTCGGACCCGGTGAAGCCGACCACCATCGCCATCGCGACGCCCACCAGACTCTCGCCGACGATCAATCCCGACGCCAACAAAACGCCGCGCCGCTCAGATGCTTGCGCGAACGCAACGAAGTCCTTGCCCTGCGCCTTCGCACGCGCTTTCACGATCCGCTGCGCAATCCAGCCCAACAACGCACCAATCACCAGCACAGAGCCAATCGTCGGGGGCAGATAGATGCCGATCCCTACCGCAATCACAGGTACCCGCGCGATGCCACCCCGCCTCGCCAGCAATGCATCGATGACAATCAACACAAATCCCAGCACGGCGCCGATGCCGAGCATCGACCAGTCGAGCTGATGCGTGAAGATTCCCTTGGCGATCGCCGTCATCAAGATCGCCTGAGGCGCCGAAAGGGCTTGCGACGGATCCATCCCCGGACGCGGCAACGCATCCATAAATCCATAGGCGTTGTACAGCAAGTTCAGCACCGGCGGAATCACCGCCGCGCCAACCACGCAACCGATGAGCAGTGCCACCTGCTGACGCCAAGGCGTCGCACCGACCAACCAGCCCGTCTTCAGATCCTGAAGGTTGTCGTTCGAAATCGTGGCAATGGCAATGACGGCCGACGTCGTGAACAAGGCCAGCGCAATCGCGAGCTTGCTCCCGGCACCCGTATCGAGCAATCCGCTCGCCCGACTCACGCTGAGAATCAGCAGCGAGACGAGCACCACGGCCACAATTCCAATTCCCGAAATCGGGCTGGCCGATGAACCCACCAGCCCAGCCATGTAGCCACAGGCTGCCGCCACGAGAAAACCGAAAACCACCGCAAACACGACGCTGCACGCCACCAGCGTGGCAATACCACTCAACGACAGCGGTGCGCTCGCAAGGAACACGCCAAATGTCACCACCCAAACGGCCACGCACACGAGTGTGAGCGCAATCACCCAGTACGGCGAAAGATCTCGCTCGGTGCGCCCCGTGGCCTCAGCCGCGCCGCGCGCACCGCGTGAGCGCCCCAGGGCGGTGAGCGACGTCTTCACACCATCAACCATCGGCTTCGCGAGTGTAATGAGCGTCCAGATCGCGGCCACGCCAATGGTGCCCGCGCCGATGAACCGAACCTTGTGCTGCCAGAGCCCATTGGCAAACGCAGCAATCGCCTGACCATCGGCATTCGGCGTGATGGACGTCAACACGGGCACAGCAATGCCCCAGCTCAATACAATGCCAAGCAGAATTGCCAGACCCGAAACAATGCCGATGAGATAACCCGCACCGACCAGCGCGAGCGAGAAACCGGTCGTCAGGCGGAAGACGGCCGCGCCCGCCGGAACCCACGCGGTAATACTCTCCCCCAGCACCCTGAGACCGCTCGTCGCGAACGCAAACAGCGCGGACACCACGCCACCAAACGCAATTTCGCGCACACCGCTGGACTCAGTGCCCGCCGCGTCTTTTGCGATCGAACCCCTTCCGTCAGCCGAAGGTGATTCATTTGCCTCGCTGCCTACACGCAGAATTTCCGCTGCCGCCACGCCTTCGGGATAAGGCAGATCGCTGTCGACGACCATCGCCCGCCGCAGCGGAATGGTGAACAGCACGCCGAGCACGCCGCCCGACGCGCAGATCGCGAACGTCAAACCAAACGGGAAACCTTGCCAGTGACCAATCATCAGCAAGCCAGGCAATACGAAAATGATCGACGAGAGCGTGCCGGCCGCAGACGCCTGCGTCTGCACCATATTGTTCTCGAGAATGTTGCTGCCACGCAGCGCGCGCAATACCGCCATGGAAATGACGGCGGCCGGAATCGAGGAGGAGAACGTCAGCCCGACTTTCAGGCCAAGGTAGACGTTGGAGGCGGTGAACACCACGGTGATCAGCGCGCCGAGGATCATGCCCCGTACGGTGAGTTCGGGGAGCGAGACAGCGTCGGGAATTCGAGTCGGATGAGATGCCATGTACGAATAAGGGGGATTTTCGCCCATTGGGAATGTGGCGCAAATTGTATGCGCCCCAATGCCGCGCCGCCAGTCTTGACGGCCGACGTAGAACCATCGTTCGAATCTCGCCCGGAAGCGCCGCGCAGCCGTCGACCCGACCCAATGAGATGTTCCGCACGCCCAATTCCAAGCTCGGCTAACGCGCGCGGGCGCTCGCTATCGGCACTCGGGGGACGGTCGCTTCAGACCCGTGCTCGCGGGAGGGCGGCGGCTCGTCGTCGCAATGGCCGTCGGGTGCGGTCCGCCTGCCTGCGCGAATGCCACGCGCGCTTCAGCGCAACGAGCACGACAACCAATGCGCGATGCGTACGCCATCGAGGCGCGAGCCTTCCGGCGTGTCGCTGCCAAGCATCGTCACAATCACCGGGCGCCGCCGGTGCACCAGCACGCGCATCACCATGTTGTGCCCCGATTCGTTGATGAAGCCGGTCTTTTGAACGCTCGCATCCACTTTGCCGTAACGCACCAGGCGATTCGTGTTGACGTACTGCAACTGGCCCTTGCCCGTGGACACCCGCTGCTGATGATCGATCGAGTAGCGCCTGATCAGCGGATAGCCGTTAGACGCCCGCACCAGACGCGCCAACTCGCGCGCCGTCGACACGTTATTCGGCGATAGTCCCGTCGAGTTCTCGAAGCGCGTGTTGGGCATGTTCAAGGCACGGGCTTTGGCGTTCATGGCCGAGATGAAGGCTGAACGCCCGCCAGGATAGTCGCGGCTCAAGGCGGCGGCGGCGCGGTTCTCCGATGCCATCAGCGCGATATGCAGCATCTCCGCACCCGAAAGCGTCGAGCCGACGGCGAGACGCGAATGCGTGAATTTCAGCGTATCGCGATCGGCGTTCGTGACGGTGAGCGGTGCGCGCATTGCCGGATCGCTATCAAGCCAGACCACGGCCGTCATCAGCTTCGACAGCGACGCAATCGGCCACACTTGATTCGCGTTGCGTGAGAAGAGCGGCGTATGCGTTTTCTCGTCGACCACATAAACGGCACGGGAGAACAGGTGCTTGCGTGACGCCGGCGTGAAGCCACAGCGGGCGAGCAGCCGGGGTTTCGCTTTATTACTGATGTGCGACGACGAGGCGGCCTTCACGCCCTTTATACCCTGCGCACCGTTCGCTGCCTTCAGCGTCGTGTGGCGTCGTGCAGCCGTGGGTGAACGCTTCGCTTGCCGAGACGGCGCTGCCGCTTTGCGGCGGGGATGCGGCTTCGCCCTATGACTCGCCGTTCGCTTGCGCGACGTGCCCGCCACTGCCGACTTCCGATGCGTCGTCTTTGACAATGGCTTCGCCGCCTCTTTCTTCTTCTTGTGGCGATCGTGGTGATGCTTGTCGATGCTCGAATGATGGACCGTGGCGGCGAGCGCATCGCTGACAGGCAGTCCCGCAATGAGCAGCATCACGCCGAAGAGCACCAGGCGGGCGAATGCGATTGCACTCGGGGACAGACGATAGAAGCGGGGCAGGGATGGGCTGAGCAGCGGGTACCACAAGGCGGACATCTTCGCGCGGTTCCGTAGTGAGAGGGTGACGGTGGACGCGTGCATGCAAGAAATCGCGCCTCGCGCGGCGGCGTTCACCACGCAAGACACTGGCGCAATACACGGGGAAACTTATTGGACGGAACTCCCGCGAGGAGTTCCTGAATTTCCGATGGTCGCATTACGAAAAGTTACAAGTGTCGAACCTTCGGCGTACAAATGCCCCGCGAGGCGCATGGCCCTATCGACTGACGTGATCAGAGATGGCCGCGCAATTTCGGACAGTCGGATAAGTAGAACGCTCGGGGCCTGCGCCGGCGATAAGGCCGACAAAGTCACCAGGAGGACGACGAAGAAAACCCGATGGACGCACTCAGCCGCGTCCAAAGCGAAAGTGGCGACGACAGCGCTCAAGGATGGGCGGACGCTAGCCGGACTGGTGCCGCCGGTCGATGTGCATCTGAACCCGATCACCGAATGAAAGCGGCAGTGGCAGGAATGTGCCCCCAACCTGTTTGGCACGGGCGGCACGGCGTCGAGCGCGCCACAAGTCGATTTGACGGAACTACATGCGAAGATCGGCCAGCTCACGCTGGAGAACGCTTATTCAAGTGGCGCGCTCAACAAAGCGGGATTGCTGAGCGCAAAGGGATGATCGATCGTACGCGCGCATTGCGGGTCTCGCGGCAGGCGCGGCTCGTTGGTATCGCAAGATCGAGCGTGAGAATCCGCTCTGCGGTTCTTGCGTTGTCACCCCCGTCGTCGCCAATGCGATTCGGGGGATGGGACACGCCTTCGCAAGGCGGACTTGAAGCCAGATGAAACGGCGTGTTGAGCCATATGGGGCGCTCGCAGTGCCGAACCCGCTTACGGCGAACGCTTGCGCAGTTCGAGTCGGATAACGAACCAGCCCGCCACGGCCGACATGATCGCCAGCGCGTACCACGTCAACAGATAGCTCATGTGGTTGTTCGGGAACTGCACCACCGTCAGTCCGCCCACCGGGTAGTCGCGCGCCGCTGCCTTGCCGGTCAAGGCTTGCGCGTCGCCGCCGGCGAACACGTTTCGTGCATCGGTGCCCGGTTTGCCGTCGGCATCGACGAAGTAGGGGGCCACGTCGGCCGACTTCAAGCCACGCGCGGTGGCAATGGCCGCGACGTCGCGCGAATACCAGAGGTTTTCGGACGGCGCGTTCTTGCGAAGGAATCCTCCGCCGGGCTCGGGCATGCGCAGCAGGCCGGTGACGGTGATCTCGCCAGCCGGGGCAGGGGGCACGGCCTCCTTCCAGCCGGGTGGGACGAAGCCTCGGTTGATCAGCACTTCGCCGCCCTCCGCCGTTTGCAGTGGCGTGAGCACCCAATACCCGCCGCCCAGGTCGGTCACGGCTTGCACGAGCGTGTCCTTGTCGAAGCGATACGTGCCAGTGAGCGAAACATGGCGATACTCGTCTTCGGCCGCGTTGACCGACGCCCACTGCCCACGCGCGGGGGCGGCCACCGGGGGCGCATGCACACGCGAATTCACGCGCTCGATCAGATCGATCTTCCAAGCGCGGCGATGGAGCTGCCAAGTGCCGAGGGAGACGAACACGGAGATCAGCACCAAGGTGATGGCGCCGAGGATGACCACCCGAAGGAGAGAGGGCCGGGCGGGGGCACCGGCCGTGCCGGACGTGGGCGGGGGACGCTGAGCGTCCCCCGAATCATGAAATCGATCGCTGCTCAAGGGAGATGCCGTTCAAGGGAGGTTTTTCGTATCCTGCATCATACCCGGCATCATGTTCTGGTTCAGGTGATACATCACCCAGAGTGAACCCGACAAGGTGATCACGACCAGCACGATCGTGAAAATCAACGACAACAGGTTCCAGCCGCCCTCGGAGCGCCCGTTCATGTGCAGGAAGTAGATCATGTGCACGACAATCTGGATGGCGCCCAGAAACAAAATCATGATCGCGGTGCTGCTCGATTTCTCGAATACGCCGCCCATCACGAACCAGAACGGAATGGCGGTGAGGACGACGGACAGAATGAAACCGGTCGCATAGCCGCGCAAGGTGCTGTGCGGCCCTTCGTCCGCATGATCGTGGTCGTGCCCGTCGGCATCGTGCAGGGGCGAGTCTTGGGTGCTCACGGCAGCACTCCCATCAAATAGACAAAGGTGAAGACGCCAATCCATACGACGTCGAGAAAGTGCCAGAACATCGACAGACACATCAGACGGCGACGGTTGGGGGCGGTGAGGCCGTGCTTGCCGACCTGCACCATCAGGGTGATGAGCCAGATGATGCCGAACGTGACATGCAGCCCGTGCGTGCTCACCAGGGTGAAGAACGAAGATAGGAACGCGCTGCGCCACGGTCCGGCGCCCTCGTGAATGAGGGTGGCGAATTCGTACAGTTCGAGCGAGAGAAACGCGGCGCCGAGCACGCCGGTGACCGCTAGCCACCCCAGTACGGCGCTCTGGCGGCGTTTCTGCATCTCGAGCATTGCAAAACCGTAGGTGATCGACGAGAGCAGAAGGAAGGTGGTATTGACCGCCACGAGCGGTAGTTCGAACAGCTCCGCGCCGGTCGGCCCACCCGCGTAGTTGCGACCGAGCACACCATATGCGGCGAACAGACAAGCGAAGACGAGGCAGTCGCTCATCAGGTAGACCCAGAAGCCGAGCAGCGTCCCGCCGGGCGGGTGGTAGTCGCTCGTCATCATGAATTTCAGCTCGCCGTCGCGGGGCGGGCTCGGGGCGTGAGTCTCGTGTGGGACGCCCCCTGCCGGGAAGGTTGCGGTCGTATCAGCCATGCTGGGCGAGCAGTCGCGTGCGCGCTGCCTCCGTTTGTTCGACCTGATCGGCCGGGATGTAGTACTCGCGGTGATAGTTGAACGTGTGGCCGATGGCGACCGCCAGCAGTGCGATGAACGCCACGATCACCACCAGCCACATGTGCCAGATCAGCCCGAAACCGCATACCGTCGCGAGACCCGCGAGGATGATGCCCGCCCCCGTGTTCTTCGGCATGTGAATCGGGATGAAATCGCCCTCCGGACGCGTGAAGCCGTGCTGCTTCATTTGCCACCAGGCGTCGTTGTCATGGATGAGCGGGGTGAAGGCGAAGTTGTAGACCGGCGGCGGCGACGACGTCGACCATTCCAGCGTGCGGCCATTCCATGGGTCGCCCGTGTCGTCGCGCAGTTGCTCGCGGCGCATGAAGCTCACCACGAGTTGGACGATGAAGCACCCGATGCCGATGGCGATGAGCAATGCCCCCACGGCGGCGATCTCGAACCAGATTTGCAGCGACATGTCGTCGAAGTGACTGACCCGGCGTGTCACCCCCATGAGGCCAAGCAGATACAGCGGCATGAACGCGACGTAGAACCCGATGAACCAGAACCAGAACGAACACTTGCCCCAGAACGGATCGAGCCGGTAGCCGAAGGCCTTCGGGAACCAATAGGTGATCGCCGCCATGATGCCGAAGATCACGCCGCCGATGATCACATTGTGAAAGTGGGCGATCAGAAACAGACCGTTGTGCAGCGCGAAGTCGGCCGGCGGGACGGCGAGCAGCACGCCCGTCATGCCGCCGATGACGAACGTCACCATGAAACCAACGGTCCACAGCATGGGCACTTCGAAGCGGATCCGCCCGCGATACATGGTGAAAAGCCAGTTGAATATCTTCGCACCGGTCGGAATCGAGATGATCATCGTCGTAATACCGAAGAACGAATTCACACTCGCGCCAGAACCCATCGTAAAGAAGTGATGCAGCCACACCAGATACGACAGCACGGTAATCACGACCGTCGCATAGACCATCGACGCATAGCCGAACAGGCGCTTGCCGGAGAATGTGGCGACGACCTCGGAGAACACACCGAACACCGGCAGCACGAGAATGTAGACCTCGGGGTGACCCCAGATCCAGATCAGGTTCACGTACATCATGGCGTTACCGCCAAGATCGTTCGTGAAGAAGTTGGTGCCGACGTAACGATCCAGCGCGAGCATGGCGAGGACGGCGGTCAGCACCGGGAACGCCGCCACGATCAGCACGTTGGTGCACAGCGAGGTCCACGTAAACACCGGCATGCGCATCATCGTCATGCCCGGCGCGCGCATCTTCACGATGGTCACGAGCAGGTTGATCCCGGAGAGCAGCGTGCCGATCCCGGCGATCTGTAGCGCCCATATGTAGTAATCGACGCCGACATCCGGACTCTGCAGGATGCCCGACAGCGGTGGATAGGCCAACCATCCCGTGCGGGCGAATTCCCCCACGAACAGCGACAACATCACGAGCATTGCACCGCTCGTCGTCATCCAGAAGCTGAAGTTGTTGAGAAACGGGAACGCCACGTCGCGCGCGCCGATCTGCAACGGCACCACGAAGTTCATGAGGCCGGTCACGAGCGGCATGGCCACGAAGAAGATCATGATCACGCCGTGCGCGGTGAAAATCTGATCGTAGTGATGGGGCGGCAGATACCCCATGTCGTTACCGAACGAGACCGCCTGCTGGATGCGCATCATCGCGGCGTCGGCGAAGCCGCGCAACAACATGACGATGCCGAGCATCACGTACATGATGCCGATCTTCTTGTGATCGATGCTCGTGAACCACTCGCGCCACAAATACCCCCACAGCTTGAAGTAGGTGATGGCGCCCAGCACGACGGCCCCACCGAGCGCCACACCCGCAAATGTCGCAACGAGGATCGGTTCGTGGTACGGGATCGCCTCAAGCGTGAGGCGGCCGAAGATCAGCTTGACGATGTCCATAAGCTCGAGCCTGGAATCATTCGCGCGCGAGGCGCATCATTGTCGACGGTTGGGCGCGGTGTGCGTCACTGCGTGAGTCCCTCACCGGGGGCCCGCCGCATGCCTGAGGCGAACTGCAGGGTGTTCTGCGCCGTGCACATCGCATCGGCCAGCAATGCATCGGCGTTGCCTGAGCGCGCCCGGCTGGCGTGCGGGTGATTGGGCTGGTCCATCATGTCCTTCAGACAAGTCTGTCCCGGCAGCACACAGCGGTTGAGAATCGCATCGTAGAGATTGGGCGCGACGTCGGCGTAGTAATGCACCGGTACCCATTCGCTCGGCTGAGTGAGCGCCTCGTACTTGTCGCGTGTGAGGTTCTCGCCCTTGGCTTTGACCTGTTTGACCCACGCGTCGAAATCGTCTGCCGACAGCCCGTGGAACTTGAAACGCATGCCCGAGAAGCCCGAGCCGCTGAAGTTCGCGGAGAAACCGTCGTAGATGCCGGGCTTGTTGATGACCGCGTGCAGCTTGGTTTCCATGCCCGGCATAGCGTAGATCTGTCCAGCCAGCGCAGGTACGAAGAACGAATTCATCATCGTCGTCGATGTGATTTCGAAGCGGATCGGCCGGTCGACAGGCGCGGCCAGTTCATTGATGGTGGCGATGCCCTGGTCGGGATAGAAGAACAACCACTTCCAGTCCATGGCAACCACTTGCACCGTGAGCGGGCGCGTGTCGGGCGGGATCGCGCGCTTGGCGTCGATGCGCTCGAGCGGGCGGTACGGGTCGAGCTTGTGCGTACTCACCCAGGTGAGCGCCCCCAGCGCGATGATGATCAGCAGCGGTGCGGCCCAGATGAGAAGCTCGAGCAGCGTCGAGTGGTCCCATTCGGGGGTGTAGACCGCGTCTTTGTTCGACGCACGGTAGCGCCAGGCGAACAGCAGTGTCAGCACGATCACCGGAACGATGATCAGCAACATGAGAACGGTCGAGACGATGATGATGTCCCGTTGCCGTACCGCAAGATCGCCGGACGGCGACATCAATACGGTATTGCAACCGGACAGCAACGCGGCGGCAGGGAGCAATAGCACCCCGCGGAGGAGCTTGGGGGAAGTCATGCTGCGATCGATGGAACCGTAGCCGTAGACCGGGACCATCATGGACTGCCGCCCCGGATGCAGCAATTTAGGGTAAACCCGATGGCGTCGATTCGCGATACCTGCGATGCTCTTCTGGCACGAGTGTCATCGTCATCCCGATCCGCAAGGGGGTCCGATAATGTCAAGCAGTGCTCATCAATCGCCGACGCCGCCGGGCATTTCCGCAGCGGCGACGGCGCACGATCACGGAGATCACGGGAGCAAATCCCGCATTGCGCCGGAGGAGATCGCGGTCGGTGTGGTTGTCGGACGCGCCTCTGAGTACTTCGACTTCTTCGTGTTCGGCATTGCCGCCGTTCTCGTCTTCCCGAGCGTTTTCTTCCCGTTCGCCGACAGCCTGCATGGGCTCTTGTACGCGTTCGCGATTTTCTCCCTGGCGTTTATTTCGCGCCCGTTCGGCACGGCGTTGTTCATGAACGTGCAGCGCCGCTGGGGGCGCAGCGTGAAGCTCACGGCCGCGCTGTTCGTGCTCGGCACAGCGACCGCCGGCATGGCGTTCCTGCCGGGTTACGCCGTGTTGGGCGACCGCTCGATCTGGTTGCTCGCGTTCTTCCGTCTGGTGCAGGGCATCGGCTTCGGCGGCTCATGGGACGGCTTGCCGTCGCTGCTCGCCATGAACGCACCGCCCCAGCGGCGCGGCTGGTATTCGATGATGGGACAGTTGGGAGCGCCGATTGGCTTCATGATCGCGGCGGGCCTGTTCCTGTTCCTGCACTGGAGCCTTGAGTCCGACGACTTCCTCACGTGGGGTTGGCGTTACCCCTTCTATGTGGCCTTCGCGGTGAACGTGGTGGCGCTGTTCGCGCGGCTGCGTCTGGTGGTGACGCACGAATACACGGAGATGCTCGAAGAGGGCCAACTGGAGCCGATCAGCACGCGCGAGATGGTGCGCTCGCAGGGCTACAACATCTTCCTCGGTGCGTTCGCCGCCCTGGCGAGCTATGCGCTCTTTCACCTCGTGACCGTGTTCCCGCTGTCGTGGATTGCGCTGCAGAATTCGCAGGATCTGAACAACGTGCTGATCGTGCAACTGTGCGGCGCGGCGATTGCCATTGTGTGCACGGTCATCTCCGGGCGCATCGCCGACCGCATCGGCCGGCGTACCACGTTGGGTCTGTTCGCCATCTTCATCGGCGTGTTCGCGCTCTTCGCACCATTTCTGATGGGGGGCGGTTCGACGCGGCAAGACATCTTCATTCTGGTCGGCTTCGCGCTGCTCGGATTGTCGTATGGGCAGGCTGCGGGGACGGTGACGTCGAACTTCGAGCAACGCTTCCGCTACACCGGTGCGGCGTTGACGACAGATTTTGCCTGGCTGTTCGGCGCGGCGTTCGCACCGCTCGTGGCGCTTGGATTGTCGTCCGAGTTCGGGCTGATCGCCGTGAGCGGATATCTGCTTTCGGGCACCCTCTGCACGCTGGTGGCGCTGCGCATCAACAAGGCCTTCGAGACGCGCGACTGATCGCGCGCGTGAACGTGTTTCAAGCCGACGGCGCGACCGTGATCGCGCCGCTTTCACCGCACTCGCCACTTTCGCCACTTTCGCCACTTTCGCCGCCTCACGTCTTCACGCCTTACCCCTTCACCGCCTCATTTCCCACGCTCACACGTCATGCAGCATGGCCGCAATGGCCGCCGTGATGTTGCGCGTGCGAGCGTCGTGCTCGCGATGAATCATGCCTACCACGCGCAGCAGGGGCGGCTTTGCAATCGGCACGATGCGCAACAGCGGGTCCGACTGCCAGTCGCCCCGGTGCAGCAGCGGCAAGACGGACACGCCGACGTTCTTGCGCACGAGCGCCACTATCGTCTCGATGGAGTTCAGCGCAAGGTACTCGTTCACGCTGAGCTTCGCCGCGCGTAACGCCTGCTCCACCACCATGCCGGTGCGCACGCGCCGGTCGAAGCGTAAGAACGGATGCGCGTCGAGAACGCGCTGCGGGTCGGCTTCGGTGACCTCGCAATTCACAACCATGACCATCGGCTCGGTGTAGAGCGGCGTCCACACGAGGCCGTCGGCGCGGGCATCGTCGGCGCGGGCGACGACCGCGGCAATGTCGACTTCACCCTGTTCAACGAGACCGGTGAGTTCGTCGGAGCGTGCCGACGTCAGCCGTACGTCGAGCCGCGGATGTGCAGTCTTCAGCTCCGCAACCACGAGCGACAGTGCACCGATGACCGAGACCACCGCGCCGATGGTCACCGGGCCCTGCATGGCGTCCATCGGGGTAGCGGTCAACTCGGCCGTGAGCGCCAGGATCTGCTCGACACGAGGAAACAGCTCGCGTCCCTGACGCGTGAGCGTGATCTGCCGCCCGCGCCGATCGAACAGCCGCTGACCGACGGCGTCTTCGAGCCCGCGCATTTGCAGGCTGACGGCCGCCTGTGTCAGCGCGGCACGCTCCGCGGCCGCAGCAAACGAGCCGGTTTGGGCCACCAGCCGAAACGTCTTCAACATGCGCAAGGTCAGCATCGGGTAGTTAAAATTAATTTACAGGTGAAAAAGAAATATTAATATTTCCTTCGAGTGCGCGGGCGACATAATCGTGTCATACCCATCCCTCACGACCGGCGTGCCGGAACCGAGGGCGAGAAGACCGACCCACACAACGCGCCCATGACTACGCCCGCAGACGCTGGGCCGGTGCTTGAAGTCACCGGATTGTCGCTGAAGTTTTCCAAAGCGTCCGATGCCCCCAATCTGATCGATGGCGTCTCGTTTGCCGTGCATCCCGGCAAGACGCTGTGCATCGTTGGCGAATCGGGATGCGGTAAGAGCGTGACGTCGCTCGCGCTCATGGGTCTGTTGCCGAGTCCGCCGGCCAATGTCGTGGCGGGGCGCGCCATGTTCGAAGGTCGGGATTTGCTGGCGCTGGGCGAGCGCGATTTCGCCGACCTGCGCGGCAATCGGCTTGCAATGATCTTTCAGGAGCCCATGACCTCGCTGAATCCGGCGTTCACCATCGGTCATCAGATCGAAGAGGGCATTCGGCGTCATCGTGGACTGGATCGGCGCGCCGCGCGCGCCGAGGCGCTCGACATGCTCAAACGCGTGCGCATTCCTGCGCCCGAGACCCGTCTCGACAACTATCCGCATGAACTCTCCGGCGGCATGCGCCAGCGCGTGATGATCGCGATGGCGCTCGCCAACCGGCCCGCGCTGCTCATTGCCGACGAGCCGACCACCGCGCTCGACGTGACGATTCAGGCGCAGGTGCTCACCCTCATCCAGACGTTGCAGCGGGAAACCGGCACCGCCGTCGTGCTCATCACGCACGACCTCGGTGTGGTCGCCGAAGTCGCCGACGATGTCGCGGTGATGTACGCGGGGCGCATTGTGGAATATGGAACGGTCGACGAGATTTTCGACGATCCGCAACATCCCTACACCATCGGGTTGATGGGCGCGATTCCGTCGATTGGCAAGCGTGAGGGCACGCTTGCGACGATTCGCGGCGCGGTGCCCTCGCCGGAGCGCATGCCCGCCGGATGCCGCTTTGCCCCCCGCTGCCCGTTTGCCGAAGCCCGCTGCACGCGCGAGGCGCCCGCCGAGCGCACGCTGAGCGGCGAGCATCGCGTCGCCTGCTGGCTGGCGCCGGTCGAGGCCCTGACACCGCCTGACTATCCGATGGAAGAGGTCCCCCTATGAACGTCCCATCCCCGTTGCTGGAGGTGCGCGATCTGACCAAGCACTTTGGCGGACATCGCGTCGGTTTTTCGCGCGCGCCTACGGTGTATGCCGTGAACGGTGTGTCGTTTGCCGTGCAGCCTGGCGAGACGTTCGCGATCGTGGGCGAGTCCGGTTGCGGCAAATCGACCTTGGGACGGCTGCTGTTGCGCCTGCTCGACGCCACGCGCGGGGAAGTGCGTTATCAGGGCGAGGACATCATGACCCTGGGCGCGAACGCCATGCGGCGTCTTCGGCGCGAGCTGCAGATCATTTTCCAGGACCCGTTCGCTTCGCTCAATCCGAGCATGACCGTGGGCGGCCTGATTGGCGAGCCCATCGCGTTGCACGGCCTCGCGCGCGGACGTGCTCGCGACGAACGCGTGGCCGAGTTGCTGCGCACCGTGGGCCTGCAACCCGATTACGCGCAGCGGTTTCCGCACGAATTCTCCGGGGGGCAGCGTCAGCGCATTGGCATCGCGCGCGCGCTGGCCGGGGAGCCACGTGTGATCGTGGGCGACGAACCGGTCTCGGCGCTCGATGTCTCTGTGCAAGCCCAGGTCATCAATTTGCTGGAGCGTCTCAAGCACGACTTCGGCCTGACGCTCATCATGGTCGCCCACGATCTGGCGGTCATTCGCCACATGAGCGATCGCGTGGCCGTGATGTACCTCGGGGAGATCGTCGAATTGGCAAGCGCCGACGCGCTCTTCGACACCCCATTGCACCCGTATACCCAGGCGCTCCTGCAGGCGATCCCGGCCAGCCGACCGCACCTGCGGCGCGAGCGGGCGCCACTTGGCGGCGAATTGCCCAGCCCGACGGCGCCGCCGCCCGGGTGTCGCTTTCATCCGCGTTGTCCGCACGCGCGCGCAGCGTGCCGCGAGCACAAGCCGGTCGACGAAGCACTGCCCGACGGCCGGCAAGTCGCCTGTCATTTCTGGCGGGAGATTCAAAACGCCGGTGCCAGCCCAGCGCGCGCTGCGCCGCCCAGCGAAAAGCTGGGCGCGCGTCTGGCGCTGTATCGGGCACGGCAGGCGCAGGCGGACGCGGCAATCGGCGCATAACAACACCTCGACATCACTCTCACCTCACTCTCACACCCAAGGGATCTCACGCATGCGTAAAGTTCTGCTTGATCTTGTTCTGGCGGCGTCATTGACGACCGGTGCAGCCTGCGCGATGGCGCAGTCGACGCTTCGCATCGGCTTGCAGGAGGATATCGGGTCGCTCGATCCGGCACGCAGCTCGCAGGTCGTCGATCGCATGGTGCTGCGTTCGCTGTGCAGTTCGCTGGTCGATACCGGCCCCGACCTGAAGTTCGTGCCGATGCTCGCCACCTCGTGGAGCGTGAGTGCCGACGGTAAGACCTGGACGTTCAAGCTGCGCCACGGCGTGAAGTTCCACGACGACGAGCCGTTCAACGCCCTTGCAGTCAAGGCCAATCTCGACCGCGCGCGCAGCTTGCCCGCCAGCAATCGCAAGAGCGAGCTGTCGTCGATCGATCATGTCGACGCTGTGGACGACTCGACGGTCAAGATCGTGCTCAAGGCGCCGGATTCCGCGCTGCTTGCCACGCTGTCGGATCGCGCGGGGATGATGCTCGCGCCCAAGACGTTGGCCGACGATGCCGGCGTGCAGGCGCACCCCGTGTGCTCCGGCCCGTACAAGTTCGTGCAGCGTGTGCAGAACGATCGGGTGGTGCTGGAGAAATTCCCGGGCTTTTGGGAAGCCGACAAGTACCCGATACAGAAGGTCGTTTTCCTGCCGATTCCCGACACGACGGTCCGGTTGGCCAATGTTCGCTCGGGGTCGCTCGACATGCTCGAGCGCCTAGCGCCCTCGGATGTGAAGTCGGTCAAGCGCGATCCGAATCTGAACTTCGTCTCCATTGACGGGCTGGGCTACTACGGGCTGACGTTCAACGTGGGCGCCAACGCGCCCAAGGCGTTGCGCGACAAGCGAGTGCGCGAGGCGTTCGATCTGGCTATCGATCGCGATGCCATCAATCAAGTCATCGGCGGCGGCATCTTCACCCCCGCCAATCAGGCACTGCCGCGCTCAGGGGAGTATTACGACGCGTCGATCAAGACGACCAAGCGCGACGTCGCCAAGGCCAAGGCGCTGTTGAAAGCGGCGGGCTTCGAGAAGGTCGACGTCACGCTGAGCTTCGGCAACAACACGGTGGCCAATCAGATGGCGCAGATGCTTCAGGCGATGCTGGCCGAGGCGGGCATCCATCTGAAATTGCGTCCGATGGATTACGCGGCGGCGCTCGATGCAGCCCATCGCGGCGACTTCGACGTGCTCTACAACGGCTGGTCGGGACGCGTCGATCCCGATGGCAACCTGCATCAGTTCGTGACGTGCAAAGGCAATCTGAACTACGGCCAGTATTGCAACGCCGATGTCGACAAGCTGCTCAACGAAGCCCGTGTGAAGTCCGGCGTGGCCGAGCGCAAGCCGCTCTACGACGCGGCCAGCAAGATACTGTCCGACGATAACCCCATCCTGTATCTGTACGTGCAGCCGTGGCCGTACGTGCTCAGCAAGAAGGTGCAGGGCTTCGTGCCGTATCCCGACGGGCTGATTCGCCTGCGCGGCGTGAGCATTAAGGGCTAACCCGGGAAAAAGGAGCCGCCATGCTGCGCCTCGTCATCCATCGTGTGCTGGTTGCGATACCCACGCTCATCATCGTGTCGATGATGATCTTCGGGCTTCAGAAGATGTTGCCCGGCGATCCCGTGCTCGCGATGGCCGGCGAGGACCAGAACCCGCAGGTCATCGCGGCGCTGCGCGAGAAGTATCACCTCGATCAACCGCTGCCCACGCAGTACGCCCTCTGGATCGGCGACGTGCTGCGTGGCGACCTTGGCAATTCGCTGCGTACGGGCGAGCCGGTGACGACGCTCATCGCCCAGAAGCTGCCCGTGACCCTGCAACTGGCGATGTTCGGACTGGTGATCGCCATCGGGATCGGCGTACCGTTGGGCATTGTGTCGGCGGCCAATCGGGGCAAGGCGATCGATTACGGTGCGAACGTGCTGGCGTTGTCGGGCATGTCGATTCCGAACTTCTGGCTTGGCATCCTGCTGATCTTTCTCGTCTCGGTGCGCTGGCACTTGCTGCCGTCGTCGGGTTACGTGCCGCCGGGCGAAGACCTGTGGATGAGCATCAAGACCATGATCATGCCCGCGTTCGTGCTCGGGGCGGCGCTGGGTGCGCAATTGATGCGCCACACGCGTAGCGCGATGCTCGGGGTGCTTCGTACCGATTACATTCGCACGGCGCGCGCCAAAGGGCTGTTGCGCAGCACGGTCGTGCTCAAGCATGCGCTGCGCAACGCACTGATTCCCATCGTGACGGTGCTCGCACTGCTCTTCGGCGAACTGCTCGCAGGTGCGGTCCTCACCGAACAGGTTTTCACGATTCCGGGGTTCGGCAAGCTGGTCGTCGACGCTGTGTTCAATCGCGACTACGCGGTGGTGCAGGGCGTGGTCCTTGTCACCGCCGTGAGCTTCATTGTGCTGAACCTACTGGCCGACGTGCTCTACGTCCTGCTCAACCCGCGCCTGCGTCGCGCCTGAGACCCCTTCGAACATGGCTGCATTGCCCACCCCCTCTACTGCATCGCCGCCCCCTGGCGGCGCGCGTCTCGTCACGGCCGGCGCCAGTCCCGAGCGTTTGCCACGCCGCCGCCATCGAGGGCTGCGCAAGTTCATGCGCAACCGCGCGGCGGTCGTGGGGGCCGTCATCGTGATGTTCGCGGTGACCATTGCGCTGTTCGCGCCGTGGCTGTCACCGTACGATCCCATTGCCACGAGCTTCATGACCGTGCGACAGGCCCCGAGCGCAATGCACTGGTTCGGCACGGACGAGCTGGGCCGCGACGTGCTCGCCCGCATGATCTTTGGCGCACGTGCGTCGCTTGCGGCGGGGGTCGTGTCGGTCGGTATCGCGGTGATCGTTGGCGTGCCGCTGGGCTTGCTGGCGGGGTACTTCGGCCGTTGGGTCGATGCGATCGTCTCGCGCCTGGCCGATGCGCTGCTCTCCATCCCGTTCCTGATCCTCGCGATTGCGATGGCAGCGTTCCTCGGCGCGAGCCTCACGAATGCGATGATCGCCATTGGCGTGTCGGCCATGCCGCGATTCGTGCGGCTCGCGCGAGCGCAGGCGCTCACCGTCAAGGCAGAGGAATATGTCGAGGGCGCGCGCGCCATCGGCCTGACGGATGCGCGCATCATCGTGCGCTATATTTTCCCCAACGTGCTGCCGCCGATCATCGTGCAGGCGAGCCTGACGGTGGCGACAGCCATCATCGCGGAGGCGAGCCTGTCGTTTCTGGGGCTCGGGCAATTGCCGCCCGCGCCGTCGTGGGGCTCGATGCTCAATACGGCGAAGGACTTCGTCGAACAGGCACCCTGGATGTCCGTTTTCCCCGGTATCGCCATCTTCTTGACGGTACTCGGCTTCAACCTGCTGGGCGACGGTTTGCGCGACGCACTCGATCCGCGCGAACAGTAAGCCGCGTGGCGCGAGCATCGCCAACGTCGTTCCCGACAGGCCCATTCCCCCATTCGAGACAAGGTTAACCGCGAGTCCCATGACGCAATTCAATTGGCAGAATCCGTATCCGACACCGCGCCTGCCGGTGTTCGCCCGCAACATCGTGTCGACGTCGCACCCGCTTGCCGCACAGGCCGGTCTGCGCATGCTTTGGCAGGGCGGCAACGCCGTCGACGCCGCAATTGCCGCCGCGGCGTGCATGACCATCGTCGAGCCGGTCTCCAACGGCCTGGGCGGCGACTGCTTCGCGCTGATCTGGGACGGCAAGGAACTGCATGGCCTGAACGCTTCGGGCGTGGCGCCGGCCGCCTGGAATGTCGAATATTTCCGCAAGAAGTACGGCGAGCAGCACGGCATTGCCAACCAGCCGATGCGCGGTCTCGACACGGTCACCGTGCCGGGCGTGATTGCCGGCTGGGAAGCCTTGCACGCAAAGTTCGGCAAGCTGCCGTTCGCCGATCTCATGGCGCCGGCGATCGAGATCGCCGAGCGCGGCCATGCCGTGGCGCATATCGTCGCGCGCAAATGGGCGGCGGCAGTGCCTGAGCTGAAGGACTTTCCCGGCTACGCGCAGACGTTCATGCCGCACGGTCGCGCGCCGACCACGAGCGAGCTGATTCGTCTGCCGGGTCACGCGCGCACGCTGCGCATGCTCGCGAAGGAAGGGCCGCGCGCGTACTACGAAGGCGAGATCGCGCAACGCATCGCCGAGTGGTCGGCGCAGCACGGTGGCGCGATGACGACCGACGATCTGCGCAATTACCGTGCCGACTGGGTCAAGCCTATCGAGAAAGATTATCGCGGCTACACCGTGCACGAGATTCCGCCCAACGGGCAGGGCATCGCGGCGCTCATGGCGCTGGGCATTCTCGAAAAATTCGACATGTCGCGTCTCGCGGTCGATCGCGTGCATTCGCAGCATCTGCAAATCGAGGCGATGAAGCTCGCCTTCGCCGATCTCTATCGATACGTTGCCGATCCACGCTCGATGGACGTAACGCCGGAGCAGATGCTCGACGATGCCTATCTCACTGAGCGCGCGAAGCTCATCGATCCTGACAAGGCCACGCATTTCGACTTCGGCATGCCCAAGGCCGGTGGCACGATCTATCTGTCGAGCGCCGACGAGCAAGGCATGATGGTGAGCTTCATTCAGTCGAACTATATGGGTTTCGGCTCCGGCGTGGTGGTGCCCGACCTGGGTATTGCGTTGCAAAACCGTGGCTGCGGCTTCTCCATGGACCCGAAGTCTGCCAACGTGGTGGAAGGCGGACAGCGACCGTTCCACACGATCATTCCGGCGTTCCTCACGCAGAAGGTCGACGCTCGGCACGAGGCGGTGATGAGCTTCGGCGTGATGGGCGGCGACATGCAGCCGCAAGGTCATCTGCAATCGATCGTGCGCATGCTCGACTACGGCCAGCAGCCGCAGGCGGCGTGCGATGCGCCGCGCTGGAAGGTCAACCGCGACTTCACCGTCGATATCGAATCGACGCTCGACCGCGAGACGGTGGCCGGTCTGGTGGCGTTGGGCCACTCGTTGAAGTCCATCGACGATCCGTATATGGATTTCGGTTCGGGTCAGTACATCTGGCGTCTGGATCGCAACGATCCCGAGCGCGGCTACGTCGCCGCAAGCGATAGTCGCCGCGACGGACTCGCCGCAGGCTTCTGAGCGAAACGGTCTCGTCAGCAGCGCCGGTCACGAGGTGTGCGTCGCACCGCGTGGCCGGCGCTGCGCGTAGGCGGGACGCGATGACGCGAACGCATCGCGCGGTCGCGTTGGTGTGCGCTCACTCAGATCGTTCGGTTCAATCCTCTTGAGTGACCGGACGGCGTTGTCGCATCGCGGATGCATGAAAGCGCGGTTGATTCATCGAATCGTCACGGTTCACCCGCAATAATCAAGTCGCACGAGGAATCCTAAAACTAATTCGGCGGCCGATCTACTGCGTCAAACCACGCGTGGCACCGGGCGTCGGTGCGACCCGGGGAAATGACGCCATGACGATCCGTCATCGAATTACGCTACTGGTGATCCTGACGTTTGTCGCGCTCTCGATCATTGGCGGCTATGCGGTCTATCAGACCCGCGCCAGTGCTCACAAGGTGCGGCAGGTCACGCAAGGTGTGGTGCCGAGTGCATTGGCGTCTGCCGATCTCGTCTCGCAAGTCAAGGCGGTGCAGATCGCCGCGATGACGCTGGTCTATGCGCCGGACGACACCGTCGTCGAACAGGCGCTCGATCAACTCAAGAAGCTGCGCAGCGACATTGACCGGTCGCTCACGCGTCAGGCCGAAGGTGCCGCGAGCGATGCCCAGAAGGGGCTCGTGACGCAAGCGCGCGAGAGCGTCGAGAACTACTTCAACGCCATCAGCGAGACCGCCAAGCTCAAGCAGGCGGGCAAGACCGACATGGCGCAGGCGTTCCTCTTCGCCATGGTCGCGCAATATCGCGACGAACTCGAAGGTGTGGTCAACACGCTGCGCGTCGAGAAGAATCGCCAGAAAGACTCGGCCATCGCCACGCTCAACGACACGCTCTCGACCACCACGACGGCCATCGGCATTGTGACCGGACTGGCCATCGTGCTGCTCACGGCCGTGGGCGCGCTGCTCTACCGTCAGATCACGCGTCCGCTTTCGCGCATGCAGGCCATGATGAGCGAGATTGCCAATAGCCAGGACTTCACGCGTCGCGTGCCGGTCGGACGCATGGATGAAATCGGGCACTCGATCGTCGCGTTCAACGGCATGATCGAGAAAATCCAGGAACGCTCGGCCCAGCTCAAGCAGCGGACCGCCGACATTCAGGCAATGTTGCAGAATATGCAGCAAGGCATTCTGACCGTCGTCGACGGCGCGAAGGTCCACGGCGAATACTCGGCCTACCTCGAAGCGATCTTCGAGACGCAGGACATCGCCGGGCGCCCCGTCATGGAGCTGGTCTTCGGCGACAGCGATCTGGGCTCGGATGCACGCTCGCAGGTCGAAGCCGCCATCGATGCCTGTATCGGGCAGGACACCGTCAACTTCGTCTTCAACGAACACTTGCTGGTGGGTGAGATCGGCCGGCGCATGCCGGACGGACGCCTCAAGCAGCTCGACCTGACGTGGTCGGCGATCACCGACGAGAGCGACACGATCCTGCGCCTGATGCTGTGTGTGCGCGACGTGACCGAGCTGCGCGAACTCGCCGCCGAGGCCAGCGAGCAAAAGCAGCGGCTGGAGATGATCGGCGAGATTCTGTCGGTGAGCCAGGAAAAGTTCCACCACTTCATCGAAAGCTCGACGGGCTTCATTCGCGAGAACGAGCGCATCATCCGCAAGCATTCGCAGGCCGACAGCGCGGCTATCGCCGAACTGTTCCGCAACATGCACACGATCAAGGGCAATGCCCGCACGTACAACCTGCAGTACCTGACGAACGTCGTGCACGAGACCGAACAACGATATCACGCGTTGCGCCAGCCCGACGTCGCCCGCCTGTGGGATCAGGACGGTCTCATGCGCGAGCTCGAGCGCGTGCGCGAAGCCGTCGACACCTATGCGCACGTCAATGAGATGAGCCTCGGCCGCAAGGGGCCGGGCAAAGCCGCCGACGACCACTCGATGGTGGTCGAGCGCTCACACATTCGCGCCAGCCTGCGCATGCTCGAAGCGGCCGATCCGAACGACCTGCACCAACTCGTCGCCATGCGCGACGCCGTGCATCAGACCCTGCGTCTGCTGGGCACCGAAGGCGTGGGCGAAGCCCTGGGCGGTGTGCTGGATTCGCTGCCGTCGCTCGCGGAGGAGCTGGGCAAACCGGCCCCGGCGGTGCGCATCGACGACAACGGCTACCGTCTGCGCTCGCCCGCCGTGCGCATTCTGCGCGACGTGTTCATGCATCTGCTGCGCAATTCCATGGACCACGGACTGGAGAGCGCGGACGAGCGCCGCAAGCAGGGCAAGCCCGCCGCCGGCACCATCGACATCGAAGTCGGTCTCGATCACAACATGCTGCAAGTCACGCTCACCGACGACGGTCGCGGGCTGGCGTTGCACCGCATTCGCAACATTGCCGTGCAGCGTGGCTGGATTACGGCCGAGACGTATGTGACGGACGAGCAGATCGCCCAGTTCATCTTCCGCCCAGGCTTCTCGACGGCGGCGCAGGTCACCGAAGTTTCCGGGCGCGGAGTGGGCATGGATGCCGTGCAAGCGTTCGTGCGGCGCGAGCACGGACGCATCGAACTGCGATTCACCGACGAGCACAAGGGCGCCGAGTTTCGTCAGTTCCAGACGGTGGTATGTCTGCCCGATAACCTCGTCGTCGATGGCTTCGACCTGAACAGTGTGGCAGCCGATGCCGTCGACCTGCCGGCGCTGGACGCCGACGCAGCGCTTTCGGAGACGACGTGAGCATGATTGCAGTGCAAGGGCTACTGGCAGGTGGGCTGGCTGGCGTAACGATTGCGGTCGTGGCGGCGTTCGTTGCGCACCGCTGGCGCATGGCGCAGGCCACGGCGCATTGGCGTGCGATGACCCTGTCGCGTGACGAGGCACTTGCGCAGGCGCTCGAACGTGAACGCCTCGCCGTTGTCGCCGCCGACGAGCAGGCACACGCGCACGACGCCGCGCTGGCGGCACAGCAGGCGCGTCTGACGCAGGCGGAGCACGATCTGGAAGCGGCGCGCAAGTCGGAAGCGGCGGTGCTGGAGGCCAAAGCGCTCTGGCAGGGCGAGGCAGAGCGCATTGCGGGCGAAGCCGCGCGCCTGCGCGGACTGGCGGCGACGTTCGAGCGCTGGCACGAACAGATGATCTCGCTCATGACACAGAACCAGGACATGCACGCCAAGAACCACGAACTGGCGTCGATTGTCCGGCACGTGCTGATCGTGTCGCTCAATGCGTCCATCGAAGCGGCCCGCGCGGGCGCGGCCGGACGCGGCTTTGGCATCGTCGCGGGGGAAGTGCGCGCGCTGGCCACACGCTCCGAAGAACTCTCGAAGAGCTACCGCGACAGCCTGCATCGCAACGACGTGACGACCACAGCGACGTTCCAGGACATTCAGGCGGGCGGCAAGATGATCGCGGCATCGCTCTCGAGCGTCGAAGCCCTGGCGCAGCAGTTGCATTCCCGTCTTCACTAAGCAGGCAGGCTCCGTTTTGATCAGCGCTCACGCACGCGATAGTTTCGAACGCATTCTGCACAAGGCGGCACGCTCCCGGCTCGCACGCTCGTCGCACGAACCGTGCGAGATCGTGCCGCGCGTTGTGCGTCAAACCGGTGCCGCCACGACGCCCACCGAGGTCGACCCGGTCAACCAGCACGCGAACGTCGTTGTGCTAACGATATCGTCAATCGACTTTCGCATGCTCCTGGTGCTGCATTTCGACGAGGACGACGTCACCACGGCGTACTTCGCGGGCGAGGAGCGTGACAAGCCGTTTCGCGAAGTCTTCGTCGAACTGGGTAATCTCTGCTGCGGGGCCATCAATCAGGAACTGCTCCGCTATTTCCCCGATCTGGGCATGTCGACGCCTTACGTGCTGAGCGCACGATGCGTGCCCCACCTCTCGCTGCTCAGACCGAATCTACTGGCGTCGTGGGACATCACGCTCGACGGATCGGTGCGTCTGGCGGCTACCCTGTGCGTTTGCGCGCACGCACCGCTCGACTTCAACGCTGAAGTCAGCGATGCGCAGGACAGCAGCGGCGAACTGGAATTGTTTTGAATCGGCAATGGCCTTGTTACGCGTTAGGAAAATACGTCAATGAACCGAAGCACCCCCCGAGAGCCGGTCAGCCATTTTCTGATCCTCGACGATAGTGTCGAGCATGAATACCCGGAAGCGCTCGTGCGCGGCATGATGGATATCACCGACGGCGTGCTTCACGGCCTGTTCGGTGACATTGCGGTGTGCTGCGAGCCGCCGGGGGTGGTGCGCGACCGCATCATCTTCGGCGAAGTCTTCAGCCTCATCCCGCTCGAGAGCGCCTGGTGCCGTGGCTACATGATGATGCAGGCCGAACAGGTGCCCTTCATGCAACTGCTCGAACATACGGGACGCTGCGAAGACCCGGCAGGCTTTCGTGAGCTCAATGGCATGCTCGGCGAACTGACGAACCTGATCTGGGGCGCGTTCAAAAATCGCTACATGGGCGATCCGTCGGCGATCGGCCGCGCGCAGGTGCAAGTACCGCTGCTCATCAATCATAAGCAGAAGTACATCTCGTTCGGCACCGACAACCCGCAATTGTGCTTCGTCTATCGGCTCACCGATCCGGTGAGCGGACAGCTCGTGACGTTGCATCAACACTTCGTGTTCAGTCTCAACTGGTCGCCGGAAGCGTTCCGCGAAGCTGCGCAGGCGCCGTCCGAGCCCGTCGAGACGGGGGCGCTGGAATTGTTCTGAGCGCCTGGCGCAAGCATCGACTTTCTCTTACACACAAGGACAACACCATGTCGAAGATTCTCGTGGTCGACGATTCGAGCACCGTGCGCGATGAAGTCGCCGGTTTTCTGCGCAAGAACGGCCTGGACGTGGACACGGCCGTCGACGGCAAAGACGGCCTGGCAAAGCTCAAGGCCAGCCCAGGCGTGAAGCTCGTCATCAGCGACGTGAACATGCCGAACATGGACGGCCTGACGATGGTCGAAAAGATTCGCGGTGAACTCGCGAACAAGACCGTCAACGTGGTGATGCTCACCACCGAGAGCAGTCCTGCCATGAAGGAGCGCGGCAAGGCGGCGGGTGTGAAGGGCTGGATCGTCAAGCCGTTCAAGGGCGACGCCGTGCTCGAGACGTTCCGCAAGCTCGCCGGCTGAAGTCGTTCGTCCAACGTATGGGCAGGGCCCGGTCTGCGGGGCCGGGCGAGCGGCGGGGTGTGCGCTCGGGATACCTGGAGGGGCGTCGCCACGGTGCGGCGGTGGCGTTACACTGCTGACTTTCCCGCACTACGCGATCACCTGCGCCGGCCGTTTGCGCATCGTCGCCCTCTCATCATGAGCGTTGTACCCCAGAAAAAGAAGCCGGCTGCAGCGGCAAGTTCCCACGACACCGTCGCGCCGGCATCCGGCAGTGCGCTCGAAGGGGCGACGGGGGCGGCCGATACGCGCGCTCGCCGCTCCAAACTACGGCTTACGTACGTCATTGCCAGCCTTGACCGTCTGCTGCGCCGCCACATGTCCGAAGCGCTCGCACCGCTCGGCCTTACGCTGGCGCAGTTCACCGCGCTCTCGGTACTCGACGCCCGTGGCAAGCTCTCCAACGCGCAGCTCGCCCAGCGCTCGTTCATCACGCCGCAGTCCGCCAACGAGGTCGTGAGTGTCATGGCGGCGCGCCAATGGATCACGCGCGAACCCGATCCGAATCATGGCCGCATCGTGCTGCTCCAACTGACCGACGAAGGCCGCCGGGTGCTCGCGCAATGCGAAGCCGTCGCCAAGGAAATCGACACGCGCATGCGCGCCGACGTGAGCCGCGACGACGCCGCAGCCGTGCAGCGCCATCTCGAAATGTTCGTGCGTAATCTGCGCGACTGACTCCGGGTTTGTCCCGACCTGCCGATTGCTTGTATTGTCAGGTAGCTTGATATTAAATGGAGTCCGTCGCCGCAGACAAACGCGCGACCGAATCCCAGCGACACCCGTAATACAACAGCGATGAGGTGTGCGCGGACATTGCCGCGCTCGCCGTACGCACGCCTTCAATATCAGGTTACCTGATTAAATGGCGAGCGTTGCCGTGCATCGTTGTCTGTGTCGGCGGATAGCGCGATAGCGCATCAGGTGCCGCCCGCGCTGGGCGGCGGCCGAAGTCCATGAAAAAGATCACAGGAGACACCATGAAATCGAATCAGGAGGGCGGCGCGCAGGCGTTGTCGTTGGAACCGGACAGGGCGGTGAGTGCGGGCGGTGCCGTGGCGCTGACGTTGGCGCTGTGTTTTGCCGTGGCGGTGCTCGAAGGCCTCGATCTGCAGTCGGTCGGTGTGGCCGCACGCGGCATGGCGAAGGAGTTCGGGTTGAGCGTCGCCCAAATGGGGATCGCGTTCTCGGCCGGCACGTTTGGCTTGCTGCCCGGCGCAATGCTCGGCGGGCGTCTGGCCGACAGCATCGGGCGCAAGCGCGTGCTGATGCTCTCGGCGGCGGTGTTCGGCGTGTTGTCGATTGCCACCGCGTTCGTGTCGGATTTCTGGATGCTGGTGATCGTGCGGGTGCTCACGGGCATCGGGCTGGGCGGTGCCATGCCCAACTTGATCGCGCTGTCGTCGGAGGCCGTCGCGCCGCGGCTCAGAGGCACGGCGGTCAGCATCATGTATTGCGGAATTCCGCTGGGGGGCGGCATCGCGGCCACCATCGGCATGCTTGCGGTGAGCGATGCCGACTGGCGCCATATTTTCTATGCGGGGGGCGTCGGGCCGCTGCTGCTGTTGCCGTTGCTCGCCTGGTGCCTGCCGGAGTCGCGCGCGTTCGCGGCGGCGACCTCGCAAGGTCAGCGCGTCACGCCAGCGCCCGTGATGTCGGTGCTGTTCTCCGAGGGGCGCGGCCTCTCGACCGTTCAGCTCTGGGTGTCCTACTTCTGCACGCTCATCGTTCTGTACTTCCTGCTCAATTGGCTGCCGTCGCTCATGGGGGCGCGTGGTCTGGCGCGCGGCGACATCGGCTGGGTGCAGATTCTCTTCAACGTAGGCAGCGCCGTCGGCGTGCTCGCACTCGGCTATTTGATGGATCGCGCGCGCATGTCGCTCGTGATCGGCGGCATGTATCTCGGCATGATTGCGTCGCTCGTCGGACTCGCCGCCGCGCAGGGTTTCGGTGTGCTGGCGACGGCGGCGTTCTTCGCGGGCATGTTCATCATCGGCGGTCAGTCCGTGCTCTATGCGCTCGCTGCGGCCTACTACCCCACCGCCATGCGCGGCACGGGCGTTGGGGCGGCCGTGGCCTTCGGACGCATCGGCTCGGTGGTCGGTCCGCTTGCCGCCGGCATGCTGCTCGCGGTGGGCAGCAGCGCGGCCGTGGTGATCGGCGCCAGCATTCCGGTGACGATCGTGGCGGCGCTTGCCGCGCTCATGCTGATCCGTCGTCCGCGCGCGGCTGACTGACCCGGATTGACGTCGGTCGGCCTCGCTTGTGCGCGACGCAGGGCGTTCGGCCGCCCCGTCGCGCGTCGACTTGCAGGCTCGCCGTGTACTGCCGCCGTCCCTTGTTTGACCCCATACATAACGACATCAAAGACTTTGGAGACTCCCATGACACTTCTCTTGCGCACGCGCGGACTCGCGCTACTGGCCGCGGTTGCCGCGTTGACAGCCCCCGGTATCGCTGACGCACAATCGAATATCACGCTATACGGCATCGTCGACACCGGGATCGAGTACGTCTCTCACGCGAGCGTGAACGGCGCCGTGTGGCGCATGCCCGGCGTGACGGGCGAGTTCCCGTCGCGCTGGGGCCTGCGCGGTACGGAAGACCTCGGCGGTGGACTCGCGGCGATTTTCCAGCTCGAGAGCGGCTTCAATCTTCGCGGCGGCGACCTCGGCCAGGGCGGGCGCCTGTTCGGGCGTCAGGCCTTCGTGGGCGTCAAGGGACCCTACGGCACGCTGTCGTTTGGCCGTCAATACAGCATGACGTTCTACGCGTTGCTCGGCTCGGATATTCTCGGCCCCGACATTTACGGCATGGGGTCGTTCGACGCCTATGTCCCGAACGCCCGCACCGACAACTCGATCACCTATCAGGCCGCCTGGCAGGGGCTGAGCTTCGGCGCAGGGTACTCGTTCGGCCGTGACGCTGCGGGTACGGGCAATTCACCGGGGCAGGGCACGTGTGCGGGGCAGGTGCCGGGCCAGTCGGTGCAATGCCGCGATTGGTCGGTCATGCTCAAGTACGACGCGAGCAACTTCGGTGTGGCGGCATCCTATGAAGAACAGCGCGGCGGCACCAACGCGGCGGCCAACTTCTTCGACGGGCAGGCCACCTCGGCCTTCACCAGCAGCGCAGACAAGGACACCCGCACCACGCTCGGCGCCTATTACAAGTACGGCGCGCTCAAGGTCGGTGGCGGCTGGCTCGGCCGTCGCGTGTCGACGTCCGCCATCAACACGCACTCGAACCTGTTCTATCTGGGCGCGGCGTACACCGTCACGCCGGCCTGGCTGGTGGATGGTGAGGTCTACCGCATCGTCAACAGCGATCACAACACGCGCGGCACGATGACCACGCTGCGCGCCACGTATTCGCTCTCGGTGCGCACGGCGGTCTACGCCCAGGCGGCCTATCTCTTCAACAGCGCGCACGCGGCGTACTCGGTCAGCGGCGGGGGCGGAGGCACTACGCCGCCTGCCGGCGAGGGCCAGGCCGGTGTGATGCTCGGCATGCGTCATACGTTCTGATCGCCGGAGCCTAGGGTTTTCACCGAAAACATGATGCTTGCAATGTAAGGTTGCCTGATATTAAATGTGTCTGTTGGCAACACCGCGCGCCACTCCCGGCGCGCGGCGCAGGTTGTCCAGGACACTTGGGAATTAAGCAAAATGAATGCATACGAAGGACGCTGGAAGACGATCGAGGTGAAGGTGGAGGGCGGCATTGGCTGGGTCATCTTCAATCGCCCGGAGAAGCGCAATGCGATGAGCCCGACGCTCAACATCGAGATGAACCAGGTGCTCGACGCGCTCGAACTCGATGCCGATGCCCGGGTTGTCGTGCTCACGGGCGCGGGGGCCGCATGGACGGCGGGCATGGATCTGAAGGAATACTTCCGCGAGATCGACGGCGGTCCGGAAGTCGTGCAGGAGCGTGTGCGCCGCGACGCCTCGGATTGGCAATGGCGCCGTCTGCGCATGTACGCCAAGCCGACGATCGCGATGGTCAACGGCTGGTGCTTCGGTGGCGGCTTCTCGCCGCTGGTGGCCTGCGATCTGGCGATCGCCGCCGACGAGGCGGTATTCGGGTTGTCGGAAATCAACTGGGGCATTCCGCCGGGCAATCTGGTGAGCAAGGCCATGGCCGATACGGTGGGGCATCGCCGGGCGCTGCACTACATCATGACCGGCGACACGTTCACGGGCGTGGAAGCGGCGGAGATGGGCCTTGTCAACCAGAGCGTGCCGCTCGCGCAACTGCGCGATGCCACGTTGACACTTGCCGCGAAGCTGCTTGAAAAGAACCCGGTTGTGCTGCGCGCAGCGAAGCATGGTTTCAAGCGTTCGCGCGAACTCACGTGGGAGCAGTGCGAAGACTACCTTTACGCCAAGCTCGATCAGGCGCAGTTGCGCGACCCGGAACATGGCCGCGAGCAGGGTTTGAAGCAGTTCCTCGACGACAAGGCGATCAAGCCGGGGCTGCAGGCTTACAAGCGTTGAAGTGCAGCGCTCATCAGTGACCGAAGGGACCCAAGAGGAATAGCGCAATGCATGAAGTGCAGATGCTGATCGGTGGCCAGTGGCGTGGCGCGCAGGGCGGGGCGACATTCGAGCGATTCGATCCGGTGACGGGGCAGGTCGCTTCGCGAGCGCCGGCCGCCACGTTGGCGGATGCCGACGCGGCGGTCGAGGCAGCGCAGGCGGCATTTCCCGCCTGGGCCGCCCTTTCGCCCACGGCGCGTCGTCAGCGCTTGCTCGCGGCCGCCGAGCGAATGGACGCTCGCGCAACGGAGTTCATCGCGATCGGTGCCGCCGAGACGGGCGCGATGGCGAACTGGTATGGCTTTAACGTCATGCTCGCGGCGAACATGCTGCGCGAAGCGGCGGCCATGACCACGCAGATCGACGGCAGCGTCATCCCGAGCGACGTGCCCGGCAGTCTCGCACTGGCCGTGCGTGCGCCGGTCGGCGTGGTGCTCGGCATCGCGCCGTGGAATGCGCCCGTGATTCTGGCCACGCGCGCACTCGCGATGCCGCTTGCGTGCGGCAATACGGTGGTGCTCAAGGCGTCCGAGCAGTGTCCGGGCGTGCACGCGCTGATCGGCGCGTGCCTGCACGAGGCAGGGCTTGGCGACGGTGTGGTCAACGTCGTGACGAACGCGCCTCAGGACGCCGGCGCGATCGTGGCCCGCCTGATTGCGCATCCGGGTGTCAGACGTGTGAACTTCACCGGATCGACGCACGTCGGCAGAATCATCGCGCGCCTCGCGGCCGAACACCTCAAACCTGCATTGCTGGAGCTGGGCGGCAAGGCGCCGGTGCTCGTGCTCGACGACGCCGATCTGGACGCTGCGGTCGAAGGCATCGCGTTCGGCGCGTTCTTCAATCAGGGACAGATTTGCATGTCGACGGAGCGGGTGATCGTCGATGCGCGCATCGCGGATGCCTTCGTCGAGAAGCTCACGGCAAAGGCGGCAACGCTGCGCGCGGGCGCGCCGACGTCGCCCGACAGCGTGCTCGGCGCGATGGTGAGCGCTCAGGCAGCCTCGCGCGTGGCGGCGCTTGTCGAAGATGCCCGCCAACACGGTGCGCGTTTGCCGCTGGGGTGCCGTGTGGACGGCGCGATCATGCAGGCCGCCATTGTCGACGGGGTGACGCCCGCGATGCGGTTGTATCGCGAGGAGTCGTTCGGGCCGGTGGTGACGATCGAGCGCGTGAGCGACGATGAAGCAGCGGTGCGGGTGGCCAACGAGAGCGAGTTCGGCCTGTCGGCGGCGATTTTCAGCCGCGATGTGTCGCGTGCGCTGCAATTGGCGAAGCGCATCGAGTCGGGCATCTGCCACATCAACGGCCCGACCGTGCACGACGAAGCGCAGATGCCGTTCGGTGGCGTGAAAGCCAGCGGTTACGGTCGCTTCGGCAGCAAGGCGTCGATTGGCGAGTTCACGGAACTGCGCTGGATCACCGTGCAGACAACGCCGCGCCACTACCCGATCTGAGCGCCCGAAGAACGAGGATGTACCCGCATGCGGACGCGCCTGAGAGCGCGCCGCGGCGGGCACGCAGCAGGAGACAGTGTTTTGAATCAACGCAACCCTACGGCTGCCATGCACGACGTGGCAGCGCACCGCTATCGCCACGTCGCCATCGGCAACCCCGGTGTCGAAGTGCGTCGCGACGCAGACTGCTGGTATCTCCGCTCGCGTGAGGTGCTCGGCGATTTTCCCGAACGGCTGACGGATCGGCTCGTTTCGGGCGCTGCCCGGCATCCTGAGCGGCTACTCGTGGCGCGGCGCGGTCCCGGCGGTGTGTGGGTCGGCATCACGTATGCGCAGATGTTGCAACGCGCCCGCGCGATCGGACAGGCGTTGCGCGATCGTGGATTGTCGCCGCAGCGTCCCATCGCCATGTTGTCCGGCAACGATCTCGAGCACTTTCAGCTCGCCCTTGGCGCGATGTATGCGGGTGTGCCGTTTGCCCCGATTTCCCCGGCGTATTCGATTGTATCGACGGATTTCGGGAAACTGCGTCATACGCTGGGATTGCTGCGCCCGGGGCTCGTGTATGCGAGCGACGCAAGCGCCTATGGCCGCGCCATGGATGCCGTGCTCGATGAAGACGTCGTGCGTGTCACCGCTGGCGGCGACGGTGGCACGCTGGCATTCGATGCGCTGCTCGACGCGATGCCGCGCGACATCGACACGGTTCATGCGCAAGTGAATGGCGACACCGTCGCCAAGATCCTGTTCACGTCCGGCTCCACGCGCCTGCCGAAAGCGGTGCCGACCACCCAGCGAATGCTGTGCAGCAATCAACAGATGCTGCTGCAAACCTTTCCCACCTTTGGCGAGGTGCCGCCCGTGCTGGTCGACTGGCTGCCGTGGAATCACACTTACGGCGGCAGTCACAATGTCGGCATCGCGCTCTATAACGGCGGCACGCTGTACATCGACGACGGCAAGCCGGTGGCCGGGAAGTTCGAGGAGACGTTGCGTAATCTGCGCGAGATCTCGCCGACCGTCTATTTCAACGTTCCGAAGGGATGGGAAGATCTCGCCATCGCGCTGGAGAACGACGCGGCGCTGCGCGAGCGATTCTTCGCGCGTGTGAATCTCTATTTCTTCGGCGGTGCAGGGCTGTCTCAAGCGGCGTGGGACCGGCTCGAACGTGTGACCGAGGCCCATTGCGGCGAGCGAATCCGGATCATGTCAGGTCTGGGGATGACAGAAACTTCGCCCAGTTGCATGTTCACCACCGGGCCGATCATGCGTGCGGGCTACATCGGCCTGCCGGCACCCGGCTGTGAAGTGAAGCTCTCACCGGTCGGCGGCAAGCTCGAAGTGCGCTTTCGCGGGCCGAACGTCATGTCCGGGTATTGGCGGCACGAGTCGGCCGACCCGGTGTTCGACGAAGAGGGATACTACCGCACCGGCGACGCGGCCACGTTTGCCGACCCGCAGCGTCCGGAAGCCGGCTTGCAATTCGACGGCCGCATTACCGAGGATTTCAAGCTCAGTTCCGGCACGTTCGTAAGTGTAGGGCCATTGCGCGCCCGCGTGATCTCGGAAGGCGCGCCGTATGTGCAGGACGCGGTCGTCACAGGTATCAATCGAGACGATATCGGCTTGATGGTCTTCCCGCGTGTGGAGGACTGTCGGCGTGTGAGCGGTCTGCCGCCGCACGCGCCGTTGGCGGAGGTGCTTGCGTCGCGCCCCGTGCGTGACGCCTTCGCGGCCCTGCTGGCGCGGCTCAACGCGCATGCCGGCGGCAGTGCCACCTACGTTGCGCGACTTGTGCTGCTCGATACCCCACCCTCGCTCGACCTGGGCGAAGCGACCGACAAGGGATCGATCAACCAGCGCGCCGTGCAGGATCATCGGGCGGCGGTGGTCGACGCGCTGCACGCCGCTCAACCGGGCGACGCGCACGTCATCCTCGCTCCGGGAAGGCGTTGACATGGCCTATCCGGAATTGCGCAGCGCGGCTGAAGACATCGCGTTCGTGCTGGACAGGCTCGGGGTGGGCGAGGCGTTGACGCGCCTGGCCCCATTCCGTGATTTCGACACGGCCACGCTGGTGCAGATTGTCGACGAAGCCGCCCGCTTCTCGCGCGAAGTGCTCGCACCGCTCAATGCCGTGGGCGATCGCGAGGGCTGCCGCTGGCGCGACGGAGAAGTTCGAACCCCCGGCGGCTTTGCCGAGGCCTATCGCCAGTATCGCGATGCCGGCTGGCCGTCGCTGCCGTGCGATCCGTCATGGGGTGGCCAAGGGTTGCCCATCGTCGCGCAGGTGGCGCTACAGGAACTGACGGCCGGTGCGAATCTCGCATGGACGATGTACCCCGGCATTCTGCACGGCGCGTACGAATGCGTGCACCGATTCGGCAGCCCGGCATTGCGTGACGCCTGGCTCGGTGCGCTGGTCAGCGGTGAGTGGCTCGCCACGATGTGTTTGACGGAGCCCGGCGCGGGCAGCGATCTGGGGCAGATTCGCACACGCGCCGAATGGATCGAGGCAGGGAGCGACACCGTACGCGTGACCGGCGAGAAGATCTTCATCTCGGGGGGCGAGCAGGACCTGACGCCGAATATCGTGCATCTCGTGCTTGCGCGCACGCCCGGTGCACCCGCCGGTAGCGGCGGGCTCTCGCTCTTCCTGGTGCCGAAGGTGCTCGTCAATGGCGAGCGCAACGCCGTGCGATGTACCGGCATCGAGCACAAGATGGGCATTCGCGGGAGCGCCACGTGTTCGATGGCGTTCGAGGGGGCGACAGGCTATCTCATTGGCGAGCCTCATCGCGGACTGGAGGCGATGTTCGCGATGATGAACTCGGCTCGACTGCACGTGGGGGCGTCTGGCGTCGGGTTGGCGCAGAACGCCTATGAAATGGCCGCGCGGCATGCAAGCGAGCGCGTTCAGTCGCGTGTGCCGGGGGCCGCCGAAGGGGCGCCCATCGTCGGGCATCCGGCCGTGTGGCGTCTGGTGGAGGGGCAACGCGTTGCCGTCGAGGGCGCACGGCTGCTGCTGTATCGTGCAGCGCTCGCGATCGATGAAGCCCATCACGCCGACACGCCCGAGGCCCGAGCTCAGGCGAACGCGCTGGCGGCGCTGCTCACACCGATCGTCAAGGCAATGCTCACGGAACAGGCTTTTCAGGGCGCGAGCGATGCGTTGCAGGTCTTCGGCGGGTACGGCTATGTCGAGGAGACGGGCATCTCGCAGTATCTCCGCGACGCACGCATTCCGATGATCTACGAAGGTACCAACGAGATTCAGGCCGTCGATCTGATACTGCGCAAGTTGGTTCGAGACGAGGGGGCCACGTTGTCGCAATGGCTGACCTGGACGCGTGTGCAAGTAAGCGAAGCGCGCGGCATCGGCGCGCTTGGCGGATTCGATACGGCCCTGGCGGACATTGACCACTGGCGCGCGCTGCTGCCTTCGATCATCGCGCTGGCGAGGACAACGCCGCGCGCGGCGCTGTGCGTGGCGGGCGAGGTGATGCGCGTGGTACACGGCCTGACGATGGCTGGACTCTGGGCACAGGCGGCGCTGGCCGAACATCGCGCACAAGGCGAGGCCGGGCAGGGCGGGGACGCAAAACGCCGCGCCGCACGCTATTGGTTGAAGTTCGAGTTGCCGGAGACGCGTCGCGCGATGGCGATCGTCGCGGCGCAGATCCGTGATCCGGAGACCGCCGAATGAATCTCGACAACCTCGTCGCCATCGATACGCATGTGCATGCGGAAGTGTCGTGCTGCGAGCCGCCGGATCTCTTCGGCAAGGCGTTCGACGACGCCGCCGACAAGTACTTCGGCACGGTGCTCAAGCAGAATCGTCGCCCGACGATTCCCGAGACCATCGCGCATTACCGCGAACGCAACATCGGCTTCGTGATGTTTACGGTCGATTGTGAGGCGAACATCGGTCGTCGCCGCATTCCGAACGAGGAGATTGCCGGCTTCGCCCAGGAGAACGCGGACATCATGATCGCGTTTGCCAGCATCGATCCGCACAAGGGCCGCATGGGGGTGCGCGAGGCGAGGCGCCTCGTGGAGACGTTTGGCGTGCGCGGCTTCAAGTTTCACCCGACGATGCAGGGCTTCTTCGCCAACGACCGCATGGCGTATCCGATGTACGAACTCATTGCGGAGTACAAGCTCACGGCCGTTTTCCACAGTGGCCATTCGGGCATCGGTTCCGGCATGCCGGGGGGCGGCGGGTTGCGGCTCAAGTTCTCGGAGCCGATCCACCTCGACGACGTGGCGACGGACTTCCCGGAAATGAATATCGTGATCGCGCATCCGTCATGGCCATGGCAATCGCAGGCCCTCTCCATCGCGCTGCACAAGCCCAACGTCTATATCGATCTGTCGGGCTGGTCGCCCAAGTATTTCTCGCCGGAGTTGATGCAGTACGCGAACTCGCTGTTGCGCGAGAAGATGTTGTTCGGCTCGGATTTCCCGCTCATCGCGCCGGACCGGTGGCTGCGCGACTTCGAGACGGCGGGATTTCGCGACGAGGTCAAGCCGCTGCTGCTCAAGGACAACGCGGTGCGGATGCTCGGACTCGCGAGTGCGCCTCGGCGCGTTGCTACGGCATGTGAGGGTATGAAGGCGTGAAGGCGTAAAGGTGTGAAGGTGTGACGGTGTGAAGGCGTGAAGGCGTGAAGCGCAGGACATGAGCGCGTCAGCGCGATCCGGGCATGCCGTAGCGCACGCGTGCGGCCTCACGCATGGCGCCGATGAGCGTTTGCTCCGGAGGGGTGGGGACGGTGTCGTTGCGCCACAAAATGCCGATGGACTCTTCGGTGCCCTTCGTCGCGAAGGGCAGGGCACACAGGACGGCGTCGGCGAGATCGTCCTGCACCGTGATTTCCGAGGCGATCCAGACGACGTCGTCGCGCAGGGTCATGGCGCGCGCGAGCGACATCGAGAGCAGCTCGGAATAGTCGCCGAGCGCCCCCACGCCGTGCGCGCGCAAGAAGCTGTCGGCGGTGTGCCGCAGGATCGTGCCGTGCGGCGGCAGCACCACGTGGTGGTTGGCAATATCGGCCAACAACACGCTGCTCTGCCGCATGAGCGGATGCGCGGGCCGCACAACCACGCAAAGCGGGGTTGCGCACAGGTGTTCGAAGGTGAGGCCCGCCATGCTCTCGGGGTCGGACATCCGGCCGAGCGCCAGCGTGACCTGACCGGACTTCAATTGCGTGAGCAACTGCTGGTTGGCGCCCGTGTGCACCTGTACGACGATGCCCGGCCATTCGCGCCGGAAGGCTTCGAGCACGCCGGGCATCATGGCGGCAGCCAGGGTGGGCAGCACGGCGATCTCGATCACGCCGCCCGTCTGGCCGACGGCGCGAGAGAGCACGTCGATGCCCTGACGCAGTGCGCTCACGCTCGCCCCGGCGTGTCGCAGAAACAGCTCGGCCTGCGCGGTGGGCCGCGCGCCGTTGCGTCCGCGCTCGAACAAGCGTACGCCAAGCAATCCTTCGAGTTCGGCAATCGTCTTGCTTACGGCCGGCTGCGTGATGGATAGCGCTTCGGCGGCGCGCTGCAGGCTGCCGTGCTGAGCGACCGCCAGCAGGCATTGCAGATGGCGCAGTTTGATTCGCCCGTCGAGTCGATGTTTTTCCATGACGAAAAGTTATGAAAAACCCAAGAAAATGTCAATAAATATATCCTTTGATTATGGATATAGTGTCGAAAAACAAGCTGGCGGCAAGCCAGATCAGTCAACACAGAATGGAGTGAGACCATGTCGAATTCGACAACTGTCCTGCGCCCCCGCGACTGGGATTCGCATCCCAGGCTCATCGACAGCGGGTACAAGTCCACGGCGCTGCGCGGCCCGAAGCAATTGCTCGTGCCCGTCAGGCAGAACCTCGCGAACCTGCGCGCGCCGGTCTATGGGCACGGCATCGTCGGTGAGCTCGATGGCGATCTCACGCGTAACGCGGTTCGCAACGGCGAACCGCTCGGCGAGCGCATGATCGTCACGGGGCGTGTGCTCGACGAAGGCGGCCGGCCCGTGCCGAACACGCTGGTGGAGCTGTGGCAGGCCAATGCGTGTGGGCGCTATGTACACAAAGTCGATCAGCACGACGCGCCGCTCGATCCGAACTTCCTCGGTGCGGGCCGTGCGCTGACCGATGCGCAAGGCCGATACAAATTCCTGACCATCAAGCCCGGCGCTTATCCGTGGAAGAACCACCCCAACGCGTGGCGTCCACAGCATTTGCACTTTTCCGTGTTCGGTGAGTACTTCGCGACCCGGCTCGTGACGCAGATGTATTTCCCGGGCGATCCGCTGCTCGCCTACGACCCGATTTTCCAGGCCACGCCAGCGCATGCGCGTGACCGCCTGATATCGCGGTTCTCGTTGGACATCACCGAGCCCGAATACGCGCTGGGCTACGAATTCGATATCGTGCTGCGCGGTGCCGATCAAACGCCGATGGAGTCCTGAGTCATGTCCGATTACAAGCAAACGCCGTCGCAGACCGTCGGACCCTACTTCGCTTATGGCCTCTCGCCCGAGCAGTACCGTTACGACTTCAAGAGCGCTTTCACGCCCGTCGTGGCGCTCGACCGTGCCGAAGGCGAGGCCATTCGCCTGACCGGCCAGGTGCTCGACGGTGCAGGCCATCCGATCAACGACGCGCTGATCGAAGTCATGCAGGCCGACGCTCACGGCCGCTACGTGCAGAGCGCCGACGAGATCGAACGCACCGGCTTTGCCGGAACGGGCCGTTGCGGCACCGGCACGCACGCCGAGCATCGCTTCGTTTTCGAGACGATCAAGCCGGGCTCGACCGCGCCCGGCGAAGCGCCGCATATCGATGTGATTCTGACGATGCGGGGCTTGCTCAATCATCTGTTTACGCGTATCTATTTCGACGACGAGGCGGCGGCCAATGCGCTTGACCCCGTGCTGCAACAGGTGCCGGCCGAGCGGCGTCACACGCTGATCGCGCGCCGAGAGGTGAGCGGCGCACGCGTGTCGTACCGGTTCGACATCCGCATGCAGGGAGACGACGAGACGGTTTTCCTCGACCTCTGACGTCGGTCACGCAAGGCTGAACTGGCGCGGCTTCGGGCTGCCGGCATGCAAGCGCCGGCGGGCCGAGGCCGTGCCCGCATTGTTGCAACGTACCCGGGCGCAAAGCCTCTAACCACGTAACCACGTAACCACCCTCGACTCTGCGATGACGGAACTGCTTGACTCATTGTTGCGCGGTGCTGCGGTAACGGCGCGTTTCTCGCGCGATGCCACGCTCCAGGGCATGCTCGACTTCGAGGCGGCACTGGCCGCTGCCGAGGCCGACGCCGGTCTGATTCCAGTCGCCGCCGTCGCCCCGATTGCCGCCGCTGCGCGCGCCAGCGCGCTCGACTGGGCCGCCCTGCGCGACGACGCGGCGCGTGCGGGCAACCTCGCCATTCCCTTGGTCAAGCAACTGACCGCCCGGGTGGCAGCGATCGACGCCGACGCCGCACGCTTCGTGCACTGGGGAGCCACCAGTCAAGACGCCATCGACACCGGTCTTATTCTGCAAGTGCGCGGCGCACTCGACGACCTCGGGGCGGATCTGGATGGGTTGATCGTCCAGCTCACCGCGCAAGTCCGGCAGCATCGCGCGACGGTCATGGTCGGGCGGACGTGGCTGCAACACGCCTTGCCGATCACGTTCGGGCTGAAGCTCGCGGGCACGCTCGACGCCTTGCTGCGCGCGCGCGACGATCTTGCGCGCTGGCGTGACCCGGTGTTGTGCGTGCAGTTCGGGGGCGCGGCGGGCACGCTGGCGTCGCTCGGCACGCAGGGCCCGGCGGTCGCGGCGGCGCTTGCCCGCCACCTCGGCCTGGCGGATGCGGCGACGCCGTGGCACGGCCAGCGCGATCGCATCGTGCGCGTGGGAAGCTGGGCCGCGTCGCTGACCGGCTCGCTCGGCAAGTTCGCCCGCGACACGGCCATGCTCACGCAAACCGAAGTCGGTGAGGTGGCCGAGGCGTCCGGGCCGGGGCGGGGCGGATCGTCCACCATGCCGCACAAGCGCAATCCGGTCGGCTGTGCGGCGATTCTCGCGGCCGCAGCCCGCACGCCGCAACTGGCCGCCACGTTGTTTTCCGCCATGCAGCAGGATCACGAGCGCGGACTGGGGACCTGGCACGCCGAATGGGAGACGCTGCCTGAACTGCTCATGCTGTGCGGCGGTGCGCTGGCGGCCGCGCGAACGCTTGTTGAAGACTGGACAGTCGATACGGCCCGCATGCGCACGAATCTCGACATCACGCACGGCCTGATCATGGCCGAAGCCGTGACCATGGCGCTGGGCGAAACGATGGGGCGCCTTGAGGCCCATCGACGTGTCGAGGTGCTTTGCCGCGAGGCGGTCGCGCAGCGGCGTCATCTGCTCGATGTGCTGCGCGAGGACGACGGTATCTCAAGTGTTCTGAGTCCCGAGACGCTGGCGCGCTTGACCGAACCGCAACATTATCTTGGCGCTGCCGAGACGTTCGTGAGCCGAGTCCTCGCGCTCGCGGACGCCGCAACGTCGTCATCCCAACTCCGCAGGAAATCCCCATGAACGATCAGGAACGCTACGACAATGGCATGCAGGTGCGCCGCGCCGTGCTGGGCGACGCCCACGTTGAGCGCACGCTCGCCCGCCGTAACGAATTCAACGACGATTTCCAGAACTTCATCACGCGCTTCGCCTGGGGCGACATCTGGACGCGTCCGGGCCTCACACGACACATGCGCAGCATGGTGACGCTCTCGCTGCTCATCGCGCTCAATCGAGGCGACGAGTTCCGCATGCACGTGCGCGCCGCGTTCAACAACGGTGTGACGCGCGAGGAAATGAAGGAGCTTTTCCTGCACGCCGCGCTGTATTGCGGATTGCCTGCCGCCAATCAGGCGATCCACGACGCCGAGGCGGTGTTCGCGGAGATGGAAGCCGCCGAGCCCGGTTCCACGACCCGCGCGCGCGACGCCGCTCAAGGCTGAGGAGACGAATCGAATGACGATGGAATGTCTTATCGACGTGGGCGACGCCACGCTGCGCGTGG
>NZ_JAYRUC010000020.1:0-56074 GCF_041919235.1 Pandoraea sp. | reverse complement strand
CGACGGTGACGAGCGTGCGCCCGCGCTGGTGCTGTCCAATTCGCTGGGCACCACGCTGGAAATGTGGGCGCCGCAGGTATCGGCGCTCGCCCGCGAATTCCGGGTGATCCGTTACGACGCGCGCGGGCATGGCGGCTCGTCCGTCACGCCGGGCCCTTATGCCATCGGCCAACTCGGACGCGATGTGATCGCGCTGCTCGACGCACTGCATATCGAGCGTGCGAGCGTGGCGGGGGTGTCGATGGGCGGCATGACGGGCATGTGGCTGGGCATTCACGCCCCGCAGCGTCTCGATCGTCTCGCCATCGTCTGTTCGTCGGCACATATCGGCGGCGAGGATGGCTGGAATGCGCGCATTCGCACCGTGCAGGCCGACGGCATGAGCGCGGTCGCGCACGCCGTGGTGTCGCGCTGGTTCACGCCGGCGTTCGCGCGGCAGGCGCCCGCAACCGTCGAGCGCATGAAGGCGATGTTCCTCTCGCTTTCGCCGCAGGGCTACGCGAGCGCATGTGCCGCCGTGCGTGACATGAACCAGCTCGACGAGATTGCTTCGATCGCCGCACCGACGCTGATCGTGACCGGCTCGGCGGATCTTGCGACGCCGCCCGCGATGTCGAGCGCGATGCTCGAGCGCATCGCGGGCGCGCAGCAGATTATCGTGCCGGGAGCGCACATCTCGAACATCGAGTGCGCCTCGGCCGTGACCGAGGCCCTCCTGCGCTTCCTGCGTTTCCTGCGCGTGCCGGTAGCGGCCAACGCGTAAGCGAAGGTACGCCGGTGCGTCGACGGATCAGCAAGTCTGCGCATCGCCGCATCGCCGCAGCGCTGAGTCGTTGCCTCGGCGAGGTGGCGGGGTGGCATGGTGGCGGGCCTTTGACCGCGCTGGCCCGTCCACCCGGGCAGGGGCTTACGAGGCGTCGCCCAGATGCGCGTGCTGTGCTGTCCGGCGGAACGCGGACGGCGTGACGCCGACGTGCCGTTTGAAAACGCGGCAGAAGTACGCGGGGTCCTGAAAACCGAGCTCGTAAGCGACGTGCGAGACCGGCGCGGGAATATAGATGAGCTTGCGGCGTGCTTCGAGCATCAGCCGGTCCTGCACCAGATCGAAGGCCGATTTTCCTGCGATACGACGGCATAACCGATTGAGCTTGCTCTCGGTCACGTGCAGTCGTTCGGCATAAGCCGGCACGGCCCACGCTTCGGTGTAATGCGCCTCGACGAGGGCGCGAAAGCGCGCGAACAAATCCAGCTCCGTACGCCCGGCGCGAGTGGCCGAATCGTGATGCGCATGCAGGCGCGCGAGTAGCAACAGCACGCTGCGCGTGAGCCATCCCACCATTTCCGCGTGCCCTAACTGCGGGCGCGAAAACTCGTCCATGATGAGACCGAGCAGCGTGTCGAGGCGGTCGCGCGTCTGGGGCGCCTCGCCCAGCGGAAAGAGCCATGGCTTGCGCAGCAGAGACGCCATGTCGGCGTCGGCGCCGAGCGTGGCATCGAACGGTACGCTCTGCGCCATGGTCAGCACGAAGCCGTGCGCGCCGCGCGAGAAGCGGAAGTTATGGACGGCCGACGGATGCACCGTGATGACGGCCGGCCCTTGCACTTCCCACGTGGCATCGTCGACGTTCGCCTCCACCTTGCCTTCGAAAATCGCGAGGACCTGAAACAGTCCCAGATGTCGATGGGTGTCGATATGCCAGTCGTAGAGGCGGCTGCGCGTTTCGATCCATTCGATATGGACGAAATCGGCGCTGTCCGTCCCCGTCAATTCACCGTACAGCGAAAATTCCGGAATCGCCTCGCGCGCCGCGCGCAGCCGGGGTGACGCGCCTGACATACTGGTTTTCCCTTGGTTGAAGTTGTCGAAAAAGTACAAGAAAGGCGTCGATTCATCCATTCAATACAACGCGCGCGGTCCATAAGATATGACGCATTCACCCCTCGTGACAAGGCGTGAAAACCACTTTGGGCATGCTCGTTTACGCGCAGTCCTAAGGTGGCGCAGCGAGCGCAAGGCAGCAGAGAAATGCAAGCCGCACGCATGCGTCGACCTGTCGCGAGATGCCCCGGCACGACGGTGCCGGGCGCGGACAATGCCACTAAAGGAGACAACGCATGCGTACCCATTTCCCCGTCATCGTCGTCGGCGCCGGTCCCGCCGGACTCTTGCTTTCCCATTTGCTGCATCTGCAAGGCATCGAGTCCATCGTGCTTGAATCGCGTTCGCGCGCAGCGGTCGAGTCGACCATTCGCGCCGGTGTGCTGGAGCAGGGCACGATGGATATTCTCAACGAGACAGGCGTGGGCGAGCGCATGCGTCGTGAGGGCGCCTTGCATCACGGCATCGAACTGGCGTTCGGCGGCCAGCGTCATCGTATTGCGCTCACCGACCTGACGGGCCGCGCCATCACCGTCTACGCGCAACACGAAGTCATCAAGGACCTGATCGCGGCGCGCGCGGCGGTTCATGGCGACATGCTGTTCGACGTGTCGGACGTCTCCGTGCACGACATCGATAGCACGCAACCGAGCGTGCAGTTCAGGGTGAACGGCCAGGTGCGGCGGCTGACGTGCGACTTCATCGCGGGCTGCGACGGCTTCCATGGGGTGTGCCGTCCCGCCATGCCCGCTTCGGTGCGCGAGGAGTATCAGCGCGTGTATCCGTTCGGCTGGTTCGGCGTGCTGGTCGAGGCGCCGCCATCGTCGGACGAACTGATCTACGCGGCCCATGAGCGTGGCTTCGCGTTGATCAGCACGCGCTCCCCGACGGTGCAGCGCATGTATTTTCAATGCGATCCGAGCGAGCGTGCCGAGGCGTGGAGCGACGAGCGCATCTGGCACGAACTGCATACGCGCACGGAAAGCCATGACGGCTGGCGACTCAAGGAGGGCCCGATCTTCCAGAAGAGTGTGATCGCCATGCGAAGCTTCGTCTGCACGCCGATGCAGTACGGTCGCTTGTTTCTGGCGGGAGACTCGGCGCATATCGTGCCGCCGACCGGTGCCAAGGGCATGAATCTGGCCGTGGCCGACGTGTGGCGTCTGGCGCGCGCGCTCGACGATTTCTTCCACCGCGACGACGAAGCCGGTTTGCGAGGCTACTCGGAGGCCGCCCTCAAGCGGATCTGGCGCGCGGAGCACTTCTCGTACTGGATGACGCGCATGATGCACCGCCTCGACGACGCCCCCCCGTTCGAGCAGCAAATGCAGCGCTCGGAGCTGGAGTACGTTGTGAGTTCGCGCGCGGCGTCGCTCATGCTGGCGGAGAACTACGTGGGGCTGCCGATCGCTTGAGGCGCAGCGTGGAGTCATCGGCGCGCGGGCGTCGGTGCTCGCTGGCTCGTGTCCATAACCGTGCGTTATGGATGGTCTGACGAAAGATCATTTCGGCGACCGCTCGAAAGCCTTACAGTAGCGGCAGAAAATCGACGCCGCCAACCCGCGCATCACCTTGACCGACAAGCATGCCGCCGCCCCCCCGCGGGCACGGCGACGCGCATCCGCAGCGGCGAGATCCAAAATAACAAAGCGGTGACAACCGGGGTGGCAACGCCCCGAGGAGACAGTTTCATGAACCGGACGAGAACGGTGGACGTGCCCGCCTATATCAATGCACATCGATTTTCACGCTTCCAATGGCTGGTGCTGATCCTGTGCTTCTTCGTCGTTGCCATCGACGGCTTCGATACCGCCGCCATCGGCTACATTGCGCCGTCGCTGGTGCAGCAATGGCACATCGACCGAGGCTCGCTTGGCCCGGTGCTCTCTGCGGCGCTCTTCGGTCTGGCGGGCGGAGCGATCTTCGCCGGCCCGCTTGCCGACAAGCTCGGACGCAAAACGTTGCTGGTGCTCTCCGTCGTCTTCTTCGGCGTCGCGAGCCTGGCCACGGCTTTCGCTCAGGATCTCCAGACACTGACCGCGCTGCGCTTTCTGACAGGGCTCGGTCTGGGCGCGGCGATGCCCAACGCCGTGACGCTGATCTCGGAGTACGCACCGGAATCGCGCCGTGCGATTGTCGTCAACACAATGTTCTGCGGCTTTCCGCTGGGTGCATCGATGGGCGGCTTCGTCGCCTCGTGGCTGATTCCCCACTTCGGCTGGCATAGCGTGTTGGTGCTCGGTGGCGTGCTGCCGCTGGTGCTCTCGGTGCTGCTTATCGCGTGCTTGCCGGAGTCGGTCAGATTTCTCGTCGTGCGTCAGCGGCCGGTCGAGCGCGTGCGCCGCATTTTGTCGCGTATCTCGGGCGAATCGCTCGACGACGTCGGTACGTTCACGGTCAATGAGGCGGCACCGAAGCGCGCCGGTTCGGCCATCGGTGTCGTGCTGTCGAAGCCATACGGATTCGGCTCCTTGATGTTGTGGGTCACGTACTTCATGGGACTCGTGATCTTCTACTTGCTCACGAGCTGGATGCCGATTTTGTTCAAGGACGCAGGCTTCACGATCGAACGTGCCGCGCTCATTACGGCGCTATTCCCGCTCGGCGGCGGCATTGGCACGATTCTCTCGGGCTGGTGCATGGACAAGTTCAACGCGCAGAAAGTGGTCGCCGTGGGCTACGCGCTTACGGCAGTGCTGGTCTATGCGGTTGGCCAGGCCGTGGGCCACATCGGCTGGCTGGTGGTGCTGATCTTCCTCGCCGGTACCGCGATGAACGGCGCGCAGTCGTCGATGCCGTCGCTCGCGGCCATGTTCTACCCGACGCATGGCCGTGCCACGGGCGTGGCATGGATGCTCGGCGTTGGGCGCTTCGGCGGCATCGCGGGCGCGTTGCTCGGCGCGGAGCTGATGCGCCGTCATCTCGGCTTTGCCTCGACGTTCTCGCTGCTGGCAGTTCCTGCGGTGATCGCCACCTTCGCACTACTCGCGAAGAACGCCTGGGAGCGCGCGAGCGGCAATCGGCCCGAGACCTCGCGCGAGGCGCGCAACCCGGCGGCGATGCATTGACGTTTCGCCAAGTCGGCCGGGCTTGCGCCCGGGTGGCGGGGATCAGTTGCGTCGGCGTCCGAGATGAAGCATGCGCTCGCGTACCTCTTCTTCGGCGCGCCAGTGCTCGGCCGGTTTGACGAGATCGCTGCGGCTGATGATGCCGACGAGCTGACGCGATGTGGCATCGCTCACTACGGGCAGGCGTTCCAGTTGATGCGCCGCGAAGCGCGCCGACACGATCCGCCCGGTCTCCGACGCCAGCGCGACGAGCGGCGGATTCACACCGTATAGCTGGCCGAGGGTTTGCAGCCCTTGCGCCTGCGCGCGTGTGAGCGCTTGCCGGTCGACCATGCCCAGCACGGCGCGCGAGGCGTCGATCACGGGATACGCGCGATGGCGTTGGCCCGCGCCAAACGCCTGTTGTGCGGCGTCAGCAACCGCCATGTCGGCGGCGAGCGACACCGGCTCGCGGGTCATCAACTCGCCGACGTGCAGGCGTTCGAGCGGATCGACACCGTATTCGCGATGGATGTGGCGGCCGCGTCGCGCAATCTTCTCGGTCATGATCGAGCGCGGCATGATCCAGATCGTGACGCCGTACGAAATGCCACAGGTGAGCAGCAACGGCAGCAGCGCGTTCACGTTATGCGTGAGGCCGAGCGCGAAGACGATCGCGGTGAGGGGCGCGCCGAGCACGCCCGCGAGCGTGGCCGCCATGCAAACGAGCGCCCACAGCGAGACATCGCCGCCGGGCAGCATCGGCGCGAGCAGTGTGCCAAGTCCCGCACCGATCATGAGCAGCGGCGCGAGCACGCCGCCCGACGTGCACGAACCCAGCGCAATCGCCCAGATGATCGCCTTGACCAGTAGCAGGGCCAACGCGGCGTGCAAGGTGAAATGTCCGGCGAGCAGGTCGGCGATGACGTCATAGCCAACCCCCAGCGCTCGCGGCTCGAAGTAACCGCCAATGCCGACCGCCAGACCGCCGATGGCCGGCCACCACATCCAATGCACCGGGAGCTTGTGAAACCCGTCCTCGATGGCGTAGAGGGCGCGCGACATGCCGGCGGAAAGCGCGCCTGCGCAGACCCCGGCGATCACGCACGACAGCAGCGCGATGGGCGCGACATCGGAGGCCGCCATGGGGAAGAGCGGGCCAGCGTCGAGCATCAGCGGCCGCGCGAAGCCCGCGACTGCGCAAGCCACGATCACTGGCAGCAGGCTGCGCGGACGCCATTCGAACAGCAGCAGTTCGACCGCGAGCAGGACGGCCGCGACCGGGGTGCCGAACACGGCGGTCATGCCGGCGGCGGCGCCGGCGACAAGCAACGTCTTGCGCTCGGCGGCGCTCAGATGAAAGTACTGCGCGATAAGCGAGCCGACGGCACCGCCCGTCATGATGATCGGGCCCTCCGCACCGAACGGGCCACCGCTGCCGATCACGATACCTGACGATAGCGGCTTGAGAATGGCGACGCGCGGCGACATCTTGCTCTTGCCGAACAGAATCGCCTCGATGGCTTCGGGAATGCCGTGGCCGCGGATCTTGTCGCTGCCGAAACGCGCCATTGCACCGACGATCAGTCCGCCGACGACCGGCAGTGCGATGACGGCGGCGCCGAGCGTGTTACCTGCGGGCGAGCGAGGCGCGAACGAGAACGTCTGATAGAAGAAGAGGTTGGTGAAGCCCTGAATCAGGTGCAGCAGCAGCCATGCGGCAGGCACGCCGCAAAAGCCGATCACAGCGGCCAGTGCAATGAGTCGCGGCAGGCCTGGCGAACGCGAAAAGTCGCGCGCGTTGGCGGGCGCAGTCATCGGCGCGTGGGGCGAAGCGGTATGAGGAACGGAAGCCATGACAATGCCGTAATTACAGATGAACGCCACGAATGTGGAAGATGTCCGCGAAGGTGCTCAACTCGTTGCGGTGCTGCGCGGCGAGATTGGCAAGACACGCGTCGCCCGCCGCTGACAGATGCACTTCCACCACCCGCCGGTCGCTTTCGTTTTGGCGGCGGGTGACCAGCCCGGCCTTCTCGCAGCGAGCGACGAGCGCCACCACGCTGTGATGCACGGCTTGCAGACGCTCGGCCAATTCACTGATGGACGCCCAGTCGCGCCCCGGTATACCTTTGACGTGCAGCAGCAACAGGTATTGCTGCGGCGTGATGCCTTCGTCGCGCGCGGCCGTCTCGCTGAAATTGAGGAAGCGGCGCAGTCGGTAGCGGAATTCGGAGAGTGCTTCGAAATCGCTCTTGGTCAGCGCGTCGCGGGTGACCGGCGAAGTGGGCGAGGCAGGTGGAGGCATGAGTTGGGCAGGCGCTGGGCGCCGGGAAGTCCGAAAACGGGAAAATATATCATTTTGCGATATATTTTGGGGTCTTGGGGATGCCGGGGGTGACAAACGGGGTCCACTACGTGCAGAATCGCGAAAAAACGAGACTCAGCAGTGACTGGAACTCGACTCCCGCCGAGATGCTGGAATGCTGGTTGCCGCGCCGTGTTCATCGCGCGTTGGCAGCGAGCGTTGTTCGAGCGGGCCGACCTCTGACAGGGAGGAGACATGGCTTCCACGGTCCGACGCCGTTGGCGTACGGGAACGTTGTTGTTGCTATCGGTGGCCCTCGGCTCTACCGTTGCCGCCTATCATTACGCCACGGGTTTCGAACTCGGTGGTGGCGTCTTTCAACAGATCGGCTTCGGCCGTCAGAACGCGTCGTCCGGGCCGGGCGCGCATGCGCGCGGTGCGACGCCTTCCTGTTCGGGAAGCGATTGCCGCGGGAGTCCTGCCTCTGAGCCGCATTGATGCCGATCGGGGCATTACTATGGCGCGATGGACGCTCTGATTGCCGCTTCCGCACGTGCATTGACCGCCGGTGACCCGCTGGGTGCGCTGGACCGGGTCGCCCTTCGCGACGATCCGCCGGCGCTGGCGCTGCGCGGCATCGCGATGGCCCAGCTCGGCGACTATTCGCGGGCGCGCGAATTGCTCAAGCGCGCCGCGCGCGGCTTCGGCACCCATGAAGCGCTCGCCCGTGCGCGGTGCATCGTCGCCGATGCCGAAGTGGCCCTCGCCATGCGCGATCTGGGCGGTTCCACGCGCGCGCTGCACGCGGCCGCGTCGCTTCTCGCGGCGCACGCCGATATCCCCAATGCCATGCTCGCGCGGCTGCTCGTCGCGCGCCGTCTGTTGCTGCTCGGCAAGCTCGACGCTGCCGCACAGGCGCTGCATGAGGCCGCGTCGCCGAATGCGCCGGCACGCCATGTCGCGGTCCACGCGCTGGTCGTCGCGGAGCTGGCGCTGCGCACCCTGCGCGTCGCCGCCGCGCGCCGTGCGCTCGACCGTGCCCGGGTGGCCGCCGTCAATGCCGGTGTTCCCGCCCTCAGCGCCGAAATCGAACACCTGCGCGACACGTTGGCGCGTCCGGCGGCACGACAATGGCACGCCAACGGTGAACGTACGTTGAATCTGGACGAGGTCGCGGTGCTGCTGCACTCGGATACCCTGGTGATCGACGCCTGCCGCCGCGGCGTGAGCCTCGGCAACACGTGGCGTCCGTTGGCGAAGCGCCCCGTGCTGTTCACCCTGGCGTTGCACTTGGCACGCGCCTGGCCTGGCGATATCGATAGGGAAACGCTGATCGCCGAAGCCTTCCGTCTTCGCCGCCCCGACGAGACGCATCGTGCGCGGCTTCGGGTCGAAGTCGGACGCCTGCGCGCGTTGCTGGCGGGACTCGCCGAGATCGACGCGACAGCGCGCGGCTTTGCCTTGCGTGTCACCGCCGCGAAGGCGGTTACGGTGCTGCTGCCGCCGATCGACGGCGAGCGGGCGTCGCTGGCCGCACTGCTCGCGGACGGTGCGGCGTGGTCGACGTCCGCACTCGCGTTGGCGCTCGATGCGAGCCAGCGTACCGTCCAGCGCGCGCTGTGCGAGTTGGAAACCCAAGGACGGGTACGTGCCGTTGGCCGCGCGCGGGCGCAGCGCTGGATTGCGCCGCCGCTCACCGAATTCACGACGATTTTGTTACTCCCTGCTGGATGGTCGTTTGGCTAGAGTGGACATGCACGCCGACGACGGCGTCACAACCGGAGCCTGACATGACTAGCAAGCCTCAACGAGTGGAACGTAGCCTTCGCCCCGCGGCCGTGATGGTGGCCGATATCGTTTGTGAGTACGGCCCGTTTGCGGGCAACGAACGCATCCATGGCGTGACGTTCGACGGACGGCAGGTGTGGGCCGCGACGGGCGAGACCCTGATCGCCTTCGATCCCGCCAACGGCGAAGTCCAGCGCACGATCGACGCCCCGAGCGATGCCGGCACGGCCTTCGACGGCACGCATCTCTACCAGATCGCCGAGTCGCGTATCGACAAGATCGACCCGTCGACCGGCAAGGTCGTCTCGTCGATTCCCGCCCCTGATAGCGGCAGCAACTCGGGACTGACATGGGCCGAGGGCAGCCTATGGGTTGGGCAATATCGCGATCGCCGCATCCTTCAGATCGATCCCGCCAACGGGCAGGTGTTGCGCAGCATCGCGTCCGACCGGTTCGTGACCGGCGTGACCTGGGTGAACGACGAACTGTGGCACGGCACTTGGGAGAACGACGAGAGCGAACTGCGTCAGGTCGATCCCGCCAGCGGCGAAGTGCTCATGCGCATGGAGATGCCACAGGGCATCGGCGTGAGCGGGCTGGAGTACGACGGCGCCGATCTCTTCTTCTGTGGTGGCGGTGGAAGTGGCAAGGTTCGCGCCGTGCGTTACCCGCAGCGCTGACACGGTGACACGCTGAGCGCCGGGCAACGGCCGGTCCGGCGCAGTGTGGACAGGATGGCGGGAAAACCCACGAATCGCGGCATAAACCCGTCCAGGATTCTTGCCGCAATTCCACCGGTTCAACGCTCAATGACGCTCGACAGCAGGAGGTGCGGGAAGGCTACCGGTGCCGATAGCCCAAGCCAATCGAATAGATTTCAATAATCAATTTTGATGATTCGATAGCATTCGTCATACTGTCAACACTTTCCACCCCGTCAGAGAGACAACGACATGCCGATCATCAACAGCCAGATCAAGCCGTTCAAAGCCAACGCCTACCAGAATGGCGATTTCATCACCGTGACCGACGAAACCCTCAAGGGCAAGTGGTCCGTCGTGGTGTTCTACCCGGCCGACTTCACGTTTGTGTGCCCGACCGAGCTGGGCGATCTGGCCGATCATTACGATGAATTCAAGAAGCTGGGCGTGGAGATCTACAGCGTCTCGACCGATACCCACTTCACCCACAAGGCCTGGCACGACACGTCGGATACGATTCAGAAGATTCAGTACCCGATGGTGGCCGACCCGACGCTCGCGATCTCGCGCAACTTCGATGTCCTGATCGAAGAAGAGGGTCTGGCACTGCGCGGTACGTTCGTGATCAACCCGGAAGGCGAGATCAAGCTGTGCGAAATCCATGACAACGGCATCGGCCGCGACGCCAAGGAACTACTGCGCAAAGTGCAGGCTGCGCAGTACATCGCCGCGCATCCGGGCGAAGTCTGCCCCGCCAAGTGGACGCCGGGCGCGCAAACGCTGAGCCCGTCGCTCGACCTGATCGGCAAGATCTAAGCGCCACGCGCCACTACCGCAGCAAGCGCCGCGCTCTCGCAGAGCGGCGTCCCGCCAGCGCGGCGGCCCCCTGAACCCGCCGCGCCGGCCCCCGATTCCGATTGCCCGACGCTTACCTGCGCCTGCCTCCGGCCGACGCGGTGGCCTCTGCTCGCCCTTTCACCTATCGAGACGGATAAACGCCATGTTGGACGCCAACCTCAAAGCCCAGTTGCAAACGTATCTTCAGAAAGTCACGCGCCCCATCGAGATCGCCGTGTGGCTCGACGATAGCCCCAAGGCGGCCGAGATGAAGGCGCTGGTCGACGAGATCGCGCCGCTCTCGCCGCAGATCGCCGTCGCGGTCCACAACGACACCACTCAGGACGCCGGTGAGCGCCGTCCGTCGTTTGCCATCGGCACGCCGGGTGAGGCGCCGCGCATTCGTTTCGCCGGGCTGCCCATGGGCCACGAGTTCACGTCGCTGGTTCTTGCGCTGCTGCAAGTGGGCGGCCATCCGGTCAAGCTCGATGACGACACCATCGCGCAGATCCGGGCGCTCGACGGCGATTTCCGCTTCGAGACCTATATTTCCCTGTCGTGCCAGAACTGCCCGGAAGTCGTGCAGGCCTTGAACGTCATGGCGCTCATCAACCCGCGCATCCAACAGGTCACCATCGATGGTGCGCTGTTCCAGGGGGAAGTCGAAGCGCGTCAGGTGATGGCCGTGCCCACCGTGTTCCTCAACGGCGAATCCTTCACGCAAGGCCGCACGAGCGTGAAGGAACTGCTCGCGAAGCTCGATACCGGTGCGAGCGCACGTGCCGCGAAGGCCCTCGAGAAAAAGCCGGTCTACGACATGCTGATCGTGGGCGGTGGCCCGGCTGGCGCCGCTGCGGCCATCTACGCGGCGCGCAAGGGCATTGCCACGGGCGTGGTCGCCGAGCGTTTCGGCGGTCAGGTACTCGACACGATGGCGATCGAGAACTTCGTCTCGGTCTCGCATACGGAGGGGCCCAAGTTCGCGACGGCGCTGGAGCAGCACGTCAAGACATATGAGGTCGACGTGATCGACGCACAGCGCGCCGACGCCCTGATTCCGGGCAAGATTCATGAAGTGCATCTGGCCAGCGGCGCGGTGCTCAAGGCGCGTGCGGTGGTGCTCGCCACCGGGGCGCGCTGGCGCGAAATCGGCGTGCCGGGCGAGCGCGAGTACCGCAACCGAGGCGTGGCCTACTGCCCGCACTGTGACGGTCCGCTCTTCAAGGGCAAGCGCGTCGCCGTCGTCGGCGGCGGCAACTCGGGCGTGGAAGCCGCCATCGATCTGGCCGGCCTCGCCACGGAAGTCACGCTGATCGAATACGGCGCGCAACTGCGCGCGGACGACGTGCTTCAGCGCAAGCTGCGCAGCCTGCCGAACGTGCGTGTCCTGACGAACGCACAAACCACCGAGATCCGTGGCGACGCGCAAAAGGTGAACGCGCTCGTCTATCGGGATCGCACATCGGGTGCGACCGCCACGATAGCGCTCGAGGGCGTGTTCGTGCAGATCGGCCTCGTGCCGAACACCGAATGGCTCAAGGGGACCGTCGCGCTCTCGCGACACGGCGAGATCGAAGTCGATGCAAAGGGCGCGACTTCCGTGCCAGGCGTTTTCGCCGCAGGCGATGTCACGACCGTGCCATTCAAGCAGATCGTGATCGCCGTCGGCGAAGGGGCGAAGGCGTCGCTGGGCGCATTCGAGCACCTGATGCTCAGCTCGGTGGACGACGTGGCGACAACGCCCGAAAAAATCGCTGCCTGACATCCACAAAAGCGGCCTCGGCCGCGCACCCATGCCAGCAAAGCCCTCACGCCCAATGCGCGTGAGGGCTTTCTGCTTTTGTCGACGTCGCATGGAGCGGTCCACCAACGGACGAACGCACGAACGCGCGAACGCCGCGCGATATGCGGTAACGCATCGATTCAACTGTTAATGGGAAATTGCACCAAAAATATGGTTTGGATGCGGATGATGCCCAAAGACTACGCAGATTTTCGATAGTTGACGAAATCGTTGTCAACATGTGCTCCTTCAAATTGGCACACGACGCATGCGTCCATTGCGTCGAGCCTATGCCATGTAACGGACGTCGGATTGCGATCTGGCCGATCCGTGACTGGGTCAAGTGAATCGACATATGGGAATCGACAACATTTTTCGTGCGCTAGGCAGTGCGGGCACGCGATCGCGTGAGCGATGGCTGAAATGGCGCGCGCAGCCATCGGGCTTTGCCGGACAGTTGCGCAGCGCTGTACCGATCGTCGTCGCCGCCGGCGCCATTACCGCAGCCACGCTCGCCTGGTACTCGCGCGATACCGGCTATGCGCCGCTGTTCGGTCAGCACCAGCGCATTCCGATCGCGCAGGCGACCGGCGTGCTGGAGGCAGAGCAGATTCCGTTCCGCATGCATCCGGACACCGGCGCGATTCTCGTGCCGCATGACCGGCTGGGCCGTGCGCGTCTCGCGTTGGCCGCCAAGGGGGTCACACCGGAGCTGCCGCCTGGGTTGGAGCTGGTCGACCGAGACGAGCGTCTGGGCGTGCGCCAGTTCGTGCAGGACGTGCGCTTTCGCCGCGGGCTCGAGGGCGAGCTTGCGCGCACCATCATGTCGATCGATGCCGTCGATGCCGCCCGCGTGCACATCGCCCTCGCACCGCAGACGTCGTTTGTCACGCATACCAAGGCGTCGGCCAGCGCGTCGGTGCTGATCTCCGTTCGACCGGGGCAAAAGCTTGCGCCGCAACAGGTGAGCGCCATCGTCAAGCTTGTGTCCGGCAGCGTGAACGGCCTGGCGGCGGAGCAGGTTTCCGTCGTCGACCAGAAGGGCACGCCGCTCACCGCGAATCTCGATCTGGACGACGCGACCTACGGCAACGCGGAAGCCCGCACCCGCTCGCGGGACGACGCGCTTCGCAACGTGCGCGGCCTGCTCGACGGCATTCTCGGACCCGAGCGCTATCGCGCGAGCGTGAGCATCGATCTGGACGAAGACCTCGTGTCCAACACCACCGAGGCGCTTGGCGCCGATCCGCGCCTGATGCAGGAAGCCGTGCGCGAAGCGCGTGATGGCGACGCCCTCGTCGGGGGCGTGCCGGGCGCGATGTCCAACCGCCCGGTGGATGCCGCGCCGCTGCTCGCTGGCGAGGACGGTGCGACGCGCACGACCTCGGCCACGCGTCAATTCGCCTATGACCGCTCGATTACGCAGACGAAGCGTCACCGTGCGCGTGTGCGTCAGATGCACGTGGCTGTCATGGTCGATGCGCAGGCCGCACCGAGCGCCAACGGCTGGACGCCTGAGACCCTCGCCGAACTTGAGCGCGCATTGCGCGCGGGCACCGGAATTCAGGCGGCGCGCGGCGACACCCTGGTCGTGAGCGCAATACCGTTCGCCGCGTTCGATGGTGCCGCGAAATTCGATGCGCCGGAAGCTGCTTCGCAGGGCTCGCGCTTTACCGATACGCAATTGAAGTACGCCGCCATCGCTGGCGCGGCAGCGCTGCTGATCGCGCTGGTTCTGTGGGCAGCACTGGCCCGGCGGGCGCGACGCCGTAAGGCCGCCGCACGCGCCGCCGAGGCGCAGGCCCTTGAGCGCAGCCGCCGCGAGGCCGAGAGCGCCGCACAGAATGCCGCGTTGCCGGCATTCGCCTCGGACTTGCCGCCCGCGTCGGACGCCTCGTTCGACACGAAGCTGGCACGGCTGACAACACTGGCCGACACCGAGCCCGAGCGGGTCGCCCAAATCATCAAACAATGGATTGGAACGCATGCTTCTTCCCGCTGACACTTCCGCACTGAGCGAGATCAATGGCGTCGACCGTGCCGCCGTCCTGTTGCTTTGCATGGGTGAGAAAGCTGCCGCCGCCGTGATGGCGCAGCTCGCACCCGCCGAACTGCTGCGTGTGGCCCATGCCATGTCGCGTGCAGGGAGCGTGAAGAAGCACGACGTGCATGCCATCGTCGACCGATTTCTCGATGCCTGCATGCAGCACGGCGGCGCGAATGCCGCACCGCGTGCCTATCTTGAGCGCTCGCTTGCCGCCGCGCTCGGCGAGGGCATCGCGAGTAACGTGCTCGATGGCATCTATGGCGACCGGGTGCGTCCCAAGCTGGCGCGTCTGCAGTGGGTGAGCGTGGCACGGCTGGCCGACGTGCTCTCGCGTGAGCATCATCGTATGCAGGCGTTGCTGCTCGCCTATCTGCCCGCCGATCTTGCAGGGCAACTGCTTCGTGCGCTGCCCGAGTCGCAACAGGAAGCCCTGTTGTTGGCGACGGCGCAGCTCACGCGTGTCGATCGTGAAATGCTGGTCGACCTGGAACTGATCGCAGACCGTTGTCTGGCCGGATTGTCGGCCGAAAACGCCGATGTTCCGGGCACCCGCCTTGCCGCGCAGATCATCGGCCATGTGCCCGACGATCAGAAGCGCCTCATGGAGGCGTTGCGGGCACACGACGCGTCGCTCGCCGAGTCGGTGGAGGCAAGCATGTACAGCTTCGACATCCTCACGTATCAGGCCCCGGAAATCATCGATCTTGCCGTGGGCGAGGTGCCGACCGACATTTGGGCCATCGCGCTCAAGGGGACGGACCCACGGATGCGGCAAGTGGTGCGCGAGCGGATGTCCCGCCTTCAGGAAGACGCGCTCACGCAGGCGATGCAGCGCCTTGGCGCGGTCTCCGCTGCGCGAGTCGAAGCGGCACGCAGCGAGATCATGGCCGTGCTGCGCGCGCGAGCGCGCGAGGCGGATCTCTTCCTGCGTCTGGCCGACGGCGAGGTGCTCGAATGAAGCCGCACCGCTTCGGCACGAAGTCCGATGTTGCAGCCCAGCGCGGCTGGGTGCCGGTACAACCCGATTTGGACACCCTGCGCGCGCAAGCCTTCTCGCAGGGTGTAGCGCACGGCGCCGCGCAGGCGCATGACGCCGTTTGGCAGGAAGCCTTCGACGCGGGGCGCACTGCCGGTGAACAAGCGGCCGAGGCTCGCTTGCAGGCGTCGTACGCGGCGCGGCTGCGCGAGGAACTCGATGCGGTGACGCTACCGCTCGCCGCACTGCACGCGGCACGCGAGCAGGTGCACGCGCGGCTCGCCGCGAATGCGATCGATCTGTTGAGTGAAGTGGCCGCCAGCGCGGTGCAAACGATCGTGCAGCGCGAGTTGCACGCGGCGCCCGCCGACATCGCCGGCGTTGTGCAGCGTGTGCTTTCGCAGTTGGGTGCGAACGACGAGGCCGTCACCGTCTACGTCAGCCCGGACGACGCCCAGGCGATCACGGCGCGCATAGGCGACGCGCCGTCGCACGCCGATGGGCACAACCCGGTGTGGCGCATCGTTGCCGATCCCTCGCTCGTTCGTGGCGAGAGTCGCGTCGACGTCGACGGCCTGTGGTACGACGCGGGCTGCGACAGCCGCCAGGCGGCCGTACAGGCCGTCATGCGCGAGCGTCTGGCGGCATGGGTCGAGGCGTCGGTACAAGCTCCGATGCCAGTCGCGACGCACGAGGCACGACGATGAACGGCGATATCGCGCTCGCGACTCCGATGGCGTTCGTCACCCGGGCACATGGCGCGGTGCTTGAAGCGCGAGGGCAACGCTTCCCGCTCGGGCAACCCTGTCGCGTGGAGACAACTGCGGGACGATGGACCGACGCCGAAGTGGTCGGGTTCGCCGACGGCGCGCTGCAGCTTTTGACGTATGCGTGTGTGGCCGACATTGTGCCCGGCGCGCGTGTCTTGCCCGGGGCGTCGACGCAGGCGCTGCGTATCGGGCCTTCGTGGCTCGGTCGCGTGGTCGATGCGTTTGGACAGCCGCTCGACGGCAAAGGCGCGTTGCGGGGCGATGCGCTACTGGATACCCATTGCTCGCCGCCGGCCCCGCTGGAGCGTCGCGCCATTACCGAGCCGCTGGCCGTGGGCGTGCGTGCGATCGATGCTTTGCTGAGTCTTGGAAAGGGGCAGCGCGTAGGACTGTTGGCTGGCAGTGGGGTGGGCAAGAGCGTGCTGCTGGGCATGATGACCCGGCAGACCGAAGCGCAAATCGTCGTGGTCGGCCTGATCGGCGAACGCGGGCGGGAAGTGGGTGAATTCATCAGCGAGACCCTCGGCCGCGCGGGCCTTGCCAAGGCGATCGTGGTTGCCGCACCGGCCGACGCGCCGCCCGCGCAACGGATGAAAGCCACCGAGTTGTGCCATGCCGTCGCCGCGCATTTTCGCGACGCAGGCCACGACGTGCTGTTGCTCGTCGACTCGCTCACGCGATATGCCATGGCGTGCCGCGAGGTGGCGCTCTCGCTGGGTGAGGCCCCCGCCGCACGCGGCTACCCGGTATCGGTGTTCGCGCGCTTGCCACGGTTGGTCGAGTGTGCGGGCAATGGCGCGGGCGCAGGCAGTCTGAGCGCGATCTACACCGTGCTGGCCGAGGGCGACGACTTGCAGGACCCCGTCGTCGACACGGCCCGCGCAGTGCTCGACGGCCATATCGTGCTCTCACGAGCGCTGGCCGACGCTGGTCACTACCCGGCGATCGATATCGGCGCGTCGGTGAGCCGCTGCATGACGCAAGCGGTGGGTGCACGCCACGCTGCGGCGGCGCGCGCGTTCAAGGCGCAGTGGCACGCGTATCAACAAATTCGCGAACTGATTCCGCTGGGTGCGTACGTGCCGGGCGCTCACGCCGAGACCGACCGCGCCGTGTCGCGGCATCCCGCCATGCGCGAGTTTCTGTGCCAGAGCGCGGCGGATGACAGCGCGCCGCGCGATCTGTGCGCGCGACTGGAGGCGTTATGTCGATGACCGCCAGGACGCCCCGCGCACTGCTCGCCCTGTTGTCGATGCGCGATCGGGAACTCGAGGCGGCACAACGCGATGGCCGGCAACTTGCGGAACGCCATCTACGGCTTGCGCGTAACGTTGCCCAGCTCACGCAGCTCTACCGTGCTGTGGCGATCGTCGGCACGCGCGCGAGCGCGCACAGCTTTCAGAATCGCGCCGATTACAAGCGCACGTTAGTGGACATGATCGAGACGCAGCAAGCGCCCATGGCGCAGTTGGTGCGCTGGCAGTCGGTGGCGGCGCAAGCGGTGCGCGAGGCCCAGCGTCGACGCGAAGGTGTGGCGACCCTTGTCGCCCGCCACGAAGCGGCGGCGCGGCAAGCGCGATTGCAGCGCGAGGCGCGCGAGCAGACCGCGCAGGCGCTGGCGATTTGGCAGCAAGGTGTCTCCACGCGTGAGCGAAATGGGGAAATCGCCCCGGGTCTTTGCGTTGACAGGGCGCGGGCGGCGGTCGCTTTGTTCGGGAAAACCACGCGTTTCGCGTCTCGTGAACAACCCGAACCAGGAGTTTCGCCATGCTGCAAGTGAAAGACCGTATCGAGAAGCTGGCCCAAGATGTTGCCTCAAACCGCATGCGCGCCGAGTTCGGCCGCCTGGGAAAGGATAAAACCAGCAATGATGCGCGCCAGAAGGGCGTCGCAACGCTGAAGGACGTTCTGGGCACCTTCGAGAAGCAATTGCGGCGCATTGGCGACAGCGCGGATCTGCGTCAGCACAAGGCGACGCAATCGGGCGACCAGGCGTTCTCCGTCAAGCTGGAGAAGGGCGCGCAGCAGCTCGATTTCGATGTGCGCGTGAAGCAGCTTGCAACGGTGCATCAGGTGCAGATCCAGGATGTGGCGGCGCTTGTCAACGGCAAGGTGGCGCTTGCGGGGAACGGCACGCCGATCGCGCTCGATACGTCGGGGCTGAATCTGACGACGCCCGAGGGCGTCAGGGAACTGGCCCGACGGATCAACGCCGATCCCCAACTGAGCGCAAGCGTTCGCGCCGATCTGCGTTACGTCGCCAGCGAAGCCGTGCCTCGCCTGTTGCTGACGGCGACGACGTCCGGACTCGATGCCCGGTTCAGCGTCAGGAATGGCGCCGACGCGGAAAGCGGGACGGTGCTTGCGAGAGGCGACAACGCGATTGTGAGTCTCGGCGGCCCATCGGGGCAAGACGAGGCGTATCCGACCAACGAAATAGCGCTGTTCTCCGGTATCCGCCTTTCGTTGAAGAAGGCGCATGCCGGCACCGACACCACGCGCGTGTCGGTCGTGCCGGACATGGAGGGCACGGCTGCCAACATGCGAGCCCTCGTTCAGGCGTACGACGCGCTGCGCAAGCAGGTGCGCGAACTGATGGACCCCGGCACGCCGGGCACGACCGTTTCACTTGAAGACGACGAGAACAACGCCGAAAGCCAACCGGCCGGTCCGTTCTATGCCGATACCAGCGTGCGGGCGTTGTTACGCGATCTGGAGCGCAATTTCGAGAAGGCCGTGACGATCGACGGCAAGACGTTCGATCCCGCCAAGTTCGGGGTGACGCGCAATGCCGATGGCTCAGTCACCTTCGACCAGAAGCGGTTCGAAGTGGCCTATGCCGAAGACAAGGAGCTGCTTGCCAAGTGGTTCGGCGAGAGCGCCGATGTCATGAAGCGCGATACCCAGGCCGACCTGGACAAGCAACCGGCGGGCATGCGACTGGCGGTGCGCGTCCGGGAATGGACCGACGAGATCACTGGCGTGCTGAAACATCGTACGGATAACGACGAGATCGCTGCTCGCCGCTTATCCGAACAACAAGACCGGTTGGAAACCCGCTTTCGCGCGCTTGTGGCGCGCTACACCGGCGAATTCGCTCGCGCAGAGCAGGTTCGCCAGCAAATGAACGAGACACGCAGCTTTGTCGACGCGCTCTTCCGTGGATCGCGAAAGTCCGACGAGTGATGCGCGTCGTTATCCTTTAGGGAGTCACACCGATCATGACTTACCAGCACTACCACGCGTCGGATCTCGATGCCCGCATCGCTGGCGCGACGCCGTTGCAGCTCATGCTGATTCTGCTCGACGGCCTGCTCGACGAGCTGGCCCGCGTGCGCGCGCACATCGAACATTCGCGCCATGACGCGCGCCTGCGCAGCGTTACCAAATGCCTGAATCTGCTCAATGGGCTGGCGTCGCACATCGATACCGCCGACGGCCCGGGCGTGACGCAACCGCTGGCGACCGTATATGACTTCTGCATGCGCGGCGTTGCACAGGCGAGCGTGGACCTCGATGTCGCCAAGCTCGACGAGGTGACGGCCGTGATCACGCAGCTCACGCAAGGGTGGCGCTCGCTGGAGACGCGGTGTGGCTGATGCGGCGACCTTTCGGGCGCTGGCGCGCGACTTGCGACGACATTCTGCGGCGCGCGAGTGGGACTTGCTGCAGGCCACCGATGCGCTGTTCCGGCGCGCGTGGCGGCAGGCCCCCGCGCCTGCCGCTCGCGACGCGTTGCTCGCGCAGGCCATGGCCGATGCGCGCATCGCGCACGACCAGGCTTACTTGCTGTGCCAGAGAGCCACGTCGGAAGCCCGTCGGCATCTGGCCGGACTCGGCCATTGGCGCGACGGTGCGCTTGGCTATCTGAGGATGCACGATGATCGTTGAACCTGGACGTCTCATGACTCGCCCCTGTGCGGACCGATCGGCCAGCGTGGCCGATGGCCCGCTGCCCGTCGGGCCGGCGCAGATCGTATCGGACGCCGAGGCCGGGATGGCGTCGCTGGCGTCGCTCGACTTTGCCGAGTCGCTGGGTCGCTCGGCGGCACAAGGGCTCGATCGGCGTGCACACGCGGGCGAAGCCGAAGCAATTCCGGCCGCGACGGCGCCGCAGGACGCATCGACCGCAGAGGATGCCCTCGCCGCGACGATGGTCGTCGAAGCGTCAATCGTGCCCGCGCCGCCTTTGGCTGCGTCGGATTCGGCGAACGCCTCCGAGACGCGCGATAGCGCCGGCTTCGATGGCGACGGCGGCAATGACGGCAATGACGGCAATGACGGCAATGACGGCGACGCGGCCGGTGCCGCGCCGACGATTCCGGTCGCGACGACGGACGCCGCTCGGAATCTTGCCGATCTCATGGACGCCATGAACACGCACGGGCGCGCGGACCGATCGACCGCCGATGCGGCGTCGTCGCAAATCGCGACGCTGCTCGCCGCGCATGAGCATCGTATGCGGGGCGCGCTCGGTAGCGTGGCACAGCCGCAGCGGGCCGATGCGGCTGTCGGGGGGGCGACGCTTACTTTTGCGCCTGACGCCGTTGCCCGTGTCGCGATACCCGGGGGAGCAACGCCCGCTGGCTTGCCGTTCGCAGTGCCATCGGGATCACCATTGGCGATGCCCTCAATCGCGGTGGAGCCGGCGACGCTGGCCGGTACCGCAACCGACGGTGGCGCGACGCACGCGCTTCGCGCGATACATCTGCCTGCGTCGTTTGGAAACATGTTCGCCGGTGATGCTCTGGCGGCCGTGGGTCCGTCGGGGTTGGCGAGCAATGCGGCGGTGCCGGGCGGACAACTGGGTGGATACGGGGTGGCGGGCGACGCCGTGGGCGTTTCCCGGGCGCTGTCCGAACACGTGCAGTCGATGACGGCCAACGGCACCCATGAGGCGCGCATGCGCCTGATGCCGGCTGAACTGGGCGAGATTGGTGTTGTGGTGCGCAAGTCACCCATGCAGCTCAGTGTGAACCTGCAAGTGGCGCGTCCCGAGGTGTTGAGCCTCGTTCAGGGAACGGCGGCGCTGCTGCGCGACATGCTCTCGCAGCGGCACGCCGGGGAAGTTGTTGTGAGCGTCGCGGGCCTGCCGCAATACGGTGGTGACGGTGCGTCGGGTCACGCGCGTGAGCGGCATTCGCGCGATGACCCGTCCGCCGAGGCGACCCCGAGCCGCGCGCTTGGCGTGGCGGATCGCGACGGCGAGACATTTCAGCTATGAATACTCTGATGTACGGCCCCGTCACGCGCGCGCGCGATGAAGTGCGCGACGCACGGCGAGATGCAGAACGTGACGCTGGCCGCGATGCCGAGCGTGGTGCTGCCGCTAATACGCCGCGCCATGACCCGCGCCCGGCGAAGGTCGACGGCGGGCGGCGTGCGTCGACGCGCACGCATGCGTCTGCCGCAGTGCCGTCGAGCGCCGCATGGCATGCGATGCCGGTGGCCGATGAGCAAGCGCACGTATTGCGTCTGATGCCGGTGGTCGCCCGCATCGTGCGCTCGCTGGCGCCGCAAACAAGCGTCGCGATTGCCCAGGAAGACATGACGCAGATTGCGCTGATCGCGGCACTCGATGCCATCCGGCGATACGGCCCGCCCGACGAGCGATTTGTCGCCTACGCCGCAACGCGTATCCGCGGCGCCGTACTCGACGAACTCCGGCGGCTCGACTGGCGCCCGCGCACGCTGCGTCAGGCGTCGCACCGGCGGCGCGATGCCGAGCGCGAACTGACGCGCTCGCTCGGGCGCGCGCCCACCCGCGAGGAACTGCGTGCGCACGCCGGGATGGACGCCGCCACGTTGGAAGAAGCCGAGATGGCCGAGTACGCGGAGAGCATCGCGAGCTTCGATCAGTTGCTCGCCGATGGGGGCATGGCGGCAAACGAGGCGCTGGTCGAGCGGCGCAGTCCGGAAGACTTGGTCGCGATGCGCCAGAGCCTGTCGCGCTCGCTCGATGCGCTCGACGAGCGCGAGCAGCGCGTCGTGCAGTTTTACTACGAATTCGATATGAATCTCGAGGAGATCGGTGAAGTGCTGGGGCTGACCCGGGCGCGGATCTGCCAGATTCATCAGGTGGCGCTCAGGAAAATGAAGATCGCCATGCAAGACGCAGGGCGACGCGGCGCGCGCACGGTGCGCGCCCCACAACGCAATTGTTAGACGAGGCAAAGGAAATGAAACTACTGCTACTTGGGGCTGCCGTTATCGCGGGTAGCGTGTTCGGCATGTTCTGGCTCAATGGCGGCCAGTTCGAAACCGTATTTCATGTGAACGAGCTGGTGCTCGTTCTCGGCACCGCGCTGGGCGCGTTTCTGGTCGGCAATACGTCGCGCGTGTTGGGCGACCTGCGTGCCGTCGTCGCGGCGGCCATGCGTCGTCGCCGTCATGGCGCGGCGTTCGAGCAGGAATTGCTCACGCTCACCTACACGCTGCTGCAAACCTCGGCCCGCGACGGCGATCGCGCGCTCGACGCGCATCTCGACGAGCCGGCGCGCAGCCCCATCTTCCAGCGCAGCGCGCACGTGCTGGCAAACACGAAGCTGGTCGACTTCACGGTCGACGCGTTACGTGTCGCGGCGCTGAGCAAGGGCTCGCGCGGTGAACTCGATAGCCTGCTCGCGATGGAAATCGACAGCCGGGAGCGTCGCATGATGCATCCGGTGCACGCACTTCACAAGCTTGCGGAATCGATGCCGGGCTTCGGCATCATCGCGGCGGTGCTCGGTCTGGTGCTCGCCATGTACGACATCGGCGCCGGTGCGGCGACGGCCATGATTACCCGTCAGGTGGCGGTGGCCATGGTCGGCACGTTCTTCGGCGTGTTCGCGTGTTACGCCGTGTTGAGCCCGATCGCGAACCGCCTGTCGCAGTCCGTCGCCGTCGAGATGACCGGCTACGAATGCGTGCGCGCGGCGATCGTTGCATTCCTGAGCGGAAAAACGCCGCTGCTCTGCGCCGATGCCGGGCGCCGCATGTTGCAATATGGCGAGTTGCCGAGCTTCAATGCGCTCGAAGCCTGGGTGCGAAACGCCGAGGACGGGCGATGAGCACGCGTCGTTCGCGCGCCCCGCAGGAAGAGGGCAGCCATGCCTGGAAGGTGGCGTTTGCCGACCTGTGTCTGGTGCTCATGTGTCTGTTCGTCGTGATGTGGGTGCTCGAGCGGCGCGTATTCGAGTCGCCGCCGGCATCGGAGGCGCAGGCGGTCGGCACGCTGACCTCAACCGCTCCGAATTCGCCGTCGCAAGGTGCGTCGGCCGCGCAGCTCGAAGCGCTCCCCAACGGTCAGTTCGAGTCGCCCGCCGACATGGCGCGTCTGGCCACTGCCGTGCAACAGCTCAGCCAAGCCGCCCAGTTGTCGGATCACGTGAGTACGTCCATCACGCCGGACGGACTGCGTGTGCGTCTGGCCGATTCCGACGAACGGGGCATGTTCGAGCGCGGCAGCGCGACGCCGTCGCCGGGCGCGCGCGCACTGCTCGCGCGCATCGGTGCGCTGCTCGCCGGTGTGGACAACGCCCTGATGATCGTTGGGCACACCGATGCCGTGAGATACCGAACTTCCGCTGCCGACGGTTACACGAACTGGCACCTGTCGTCGGATCGTGCGCTGGCTGCGCGTACCGCACTTGTCGGCGGGGGCCTGCCGATCGGACGCGTGCTCATGGCCGTCGGCATGGCCGACCACGCGCCGTTGCTGGCGGACAATCCCACCGCAGCGGCGAATCGGCGGATCGAATTCGTGGTGCTCACGAAGACCCGAGCGACGCAGCTGGCCCAGATGTTCGGCGCATCGCATGAGGCGGAAATCGTGCTCTCTGGGCATAACGCTCAGGCGGATGCCGCCGAGATCGCCAAATTGCCCGCGCGTTTAACAAATGACGGCGATCGGTCGCCTGATTCGAGTGAACCGTAATTTCCGAGGACTTCTCTCATGCCCAAGATCGACGCGATAGCCAACGTCATGCCCATCGACATGGTGCGCATGCGCCCGACGGCAGCCGACGCCAGGCCGTCTTCCAAGTCGCCTGCGCCCGCCGGTGCGGCACGCGCCGTGGTGGCAGGCGCGAGCGAATGGCTCGCGAATGCACAAGCCGCAGTGGAATCGGTTCCCCGTATCGACGCGGGCAAGGTCGCCCGAATCAGGGCGCTGCTCGCGAGTGGCGAGTTGACGTTCGACAGCGAGCGCGTGGCGAGCCGGATTCTCAACCACCACGGGATGCTGCGTTGAGCACCGATGCCCAGCGTCTGCGCGATACATGCGTGGCGCGCATCGTGGCCGATGTCGATGCCGATCTCGCGGACTACCGCATGCTGATCGAAACGCTCGACGCGCTGCATCGCGCACTCATCGACGAGGCGCGCGACGCACTCGTGCTCGCGCACGAGCGCGCGGCGAAACTGGTGAGTCGTTTGCAAGTCCGCGCACGACGCCGCGTGCAGTATTTGTCACAGGCGTTCGGCGAAGCGTCGGCCGATTCGATGGCGCCGGTGTTGCAGTGGCTTGATGCCCCCGCCCGGCAAACCTTCTCGGCGCGCTGGCAAGCACTTCAATCAAGCGCAGCCCGCTGCAAGGCGAGCAACGCGCGAAACCTGCACGATATCGGCACGCGCCTTCAGGCACTCGAAGTCGTGTTGTCCGCTGTCCCGGCGACCTACGCGCCCCAGCGGTAAGTCGCCATTGGCGCCCGTCGTCGTCGGCAGCATTGCGTAGCCGCAAAAAACGAAGTCAATAGAAAGAGCGCTACGCAAGCAACGTCTTTTGCCCAAAACCGGCCTGTCCGTTTGGGAAACCCGTCAATTTCACGCGCATTTGTGCCGCTTTTCGATAGTTTTGCCGAAAATGGGGGTGTTCGTTATCAGTCACCCATGGAGGCGGAGTTTTGCAGACATTTTTTGCTCAGGCGCTAGGCGTTCACGCGGCGGCTTTGCGCGCGAGAGAGGAGCGCACACGTGTGCTTGCGGCCAACCTCGCGAATGAGGCAACACCCGGCTATCAGGCGCGTGACCTCGATTTCGGTGCGCGGGTGCAGCAGCATCTGAATGCAGGCGCGGCACCGGCGCACGGCGCGCACGGATTCGATGCAAGCGCGTCGTCCGAGGCGCTGCGATATCGGGTGCCGATGCAGGCACGCGCCGATGGCAACACGGTTGAACTCGGTATCGAACAGGCGCTCTTTGCGCAGAACCTGTCCGACTGGCAGGCCAGTCTTTCCTTTCTGAATCGACGTCTTTCCGGATTGCAGAAAGTCATCGATGGAGGCCGTTGACGATGAGCTTCAGAGAAATTGCGGGAATCGCCGGCTCGGCGATGGCCGCACAAACGATACGACTGAACACGGTGGCGAGCAATCTCGCGAACGCCAGCGCTGTCGCGGGTGACGCCGAGACGGCGTATCGCGCACGCAAGCCGGTGTTCGCCACCGTGCTCGGTGAAGCACAAGGCGCGCAGCATGTGCAAGTGATCGACATCTACGAAAGCGAGGATTTGCCGCGCGTTGCGCACGAGCCGGGAAACCCGCTCGCTGACGCCGACGGCAACGTCTTCTATGCGAACGTGAACGCGATCGAGGAAATGACGGACATGCTCGATGCGTCTCGTGCGTTCCAGACCAATCTGGAAGTGCTCGCTCGCGTGCGCGCGGCGCAGCAGGAACTGTTACGAATCGGAGAGCGCGGATGACGTTCACTATTGGAAGCGACGACGTCGCACGCGCGGCAGCGGCCGGCAGCGACGCGGCGTCCGTGTCAGCGAATGGCGCGGGCGAAGAGATGCGCGAGATGTTTACGAAGCTGCTCGTTGCGCAGATTCGCAATCAGGATCCGCTGAACCCGACCGATCCGGCGCAGTTCGTCGCCCAGCTCACGCAACTGAGTCAGGCGGAGTCGATGCAGCAGGTCAGTCAGCGTGTGCTTGCGCAAACCAAGGTGCTCTCGGGCATGCAAGGGTACGCCTTGGGCAGCCATGTCGGCCGCGAAGTCAGCGTAGAGACGGCGAGCGTCGAGCGCGTGCAAGGTCAGCCGATTCGAGGCTCGGTCGATCTGCCTGCCCAGAGCGAGGGTGCGCAGATCGTGCTTCGCGGCAGCGATGGCAAGACGATCCGCAAGCCGCTGCCGGCGGCCTCGGGACGAACGGAGTTCCGCATCGACGACGCCTGGTTCGCCGAGAACAATCTGGGCGCGGGCAAGTTCGAGATTCATGTCCAGGCCGGCAGCGTGACGCTGCCGGTCCGTATTTCGGGCCGTGTCGAACGCGTGCATCTGGGAGATGCCGGGGCGCGTGTCGATGTGTCCGGCGTAGGTGCGGACATCGATGCGGCAAATATCAGGGAATTGTCGGGCAGTGCGCCATCGGGCGCGGCCTAAGAACAGGAGTACAGCATGAGTTTCGATATCGCCCTGTCGGGCATCAACGCGATCAATCAGTCGCTTGACACGATCTCGCAGAATATCTCCAACGTTTCTACGAAGGGATACAAGTCTGCAAGAACCAATTTCGCCTCGGCGATGGCCGAAGCGCAGCCCGCCGGCGTGAAGGTCAGCGGTACCGAGTATTCCGTCGGCGCCAGCGGCAGCCTGCAAAATTCCGGCAATCGCCTTCACCAGGCGATTCAGGGCGACGGCTTCTTCGTGCTCAAGGAGACGAACGGGCAGCGCGTTTATTCGCGCGTCGGCGATTTCAATGTCGACAAGAACAACACGCTGGTCGATGGCAGCGGCCGGGCGGTGCAAGGCTTTGCGCAGGGGCAGACGAACGTGTCGGATGTGACGATCGACAAGAGCCCGGTGGCGGCCCTGCCGAGCACGGCGATCAATGTCACGGGACGTTTGCCCAACCCGTTGCCGGCAACGCCCGGACTCGTCGGTGAAACGTCGGTCACGTTCCGCGACGCCGGCGGCGAACTCGCGGTCAGGAACCTGCGCTTCACCATGACGGCGGGCAGTCCCGCAGCGCTCGAGGTTGCCGAGGTCGACGGGAGCAATGCGACCGTGCTGGGCACACTCGATCCGACGACGATGGATCTGGCCCGCGCGCCGGGTACCGGGACCCTGCCGACGCTCGACTTCAGCGGCATGACCTATCAGCTTGGCGCATTCTCCGCGAGTGCGACCGAAGTCGGTGGCCGCGAGGCGGGCGAGTTCGTTCGTGCCCGTATCGACAAGGATGGGTCGGTGGTCGCCGAGTACAGCAATGGCGCGAGCGAAACGCGATATCAACTCGCCCTCGGCGAATTCGCCAACGCGGGCGGCCTCGCCCCCGCAGACGGAACCGTCTGGCGTGAAACCGGCGAGTCCGGCGTTGTTCAACTGCGTCGTCCGGGCGAGGGCGCCACGGGCGTGCTCGTGAGCAATTCGCTGGAAGGCTCGAACGTCAACGTCACGGACGAACTCGTGAACCTGATGTCCGCACAGCGCAACTATCAGGCGAACACGAAGGTGATCTCGACGCAGAACGAGATGATGCGCAACCTGATGCAGTCGATCTGACGCGATGGATGCTCTGATCTATACCGCCATGTCCGGCGCGCAACGCGCGCAGGACTCGCAACATGTCGTGGCGCAGAATCTCGCCAACGTGTCGACGACCGGCTTTCGCGCTTCGCTGGCCGTGGCGCAGGCCAATGCCCTGCCTGGGGCGGGGCTTGCATCGCGCCACTATGCCGTGCAGGCGCCAGCCGGTCTGGACGCCACCCCCGGCGTGCTCGAACCGACCGGGCGCGCACTCGACGTTGCCATCGATGGCGACGGCTATCTCGCACTCGCCGCGCGGCCGGAAGACGACGCCGACGTTGTCTACGCGCGCGGTGGTTCGCTCACGCTCGATGGCGACGGCACCTTGCGACTCCACGGTCGCGCCGTGTTGGGCGACGGCGGCCCGATCGTGGTGCCGCCGCATCGCGAACTCGACATCGGCGAAGACGGCACGGTGGCGGTGGTGCTTGAGGGGACGTCCGATCTCGTACCCGTCGGCCGTTTGCAACGGGTGCTCGCCCAGCCGGGTGACATGCGCAACGCCGGTCATGGCGTTCTCGTCAGCGAGGCCGGCGTGCTGCCTGGCGACGATGTCACGCTGCGTGGCGCGCATCTGGAGGCGAGCAACGTGTCGGCCGTGGGCGCCATGGTCCAGAGCATGAACGCGAGCCGCGACTTCGAAATGCAGATGCGCGTGCTCAAGATCGCCGACGACATGGCGGAAGGCGGCAATCGCCTGATGCGCAGCTAAACCGACTCCATCCCCCAAATTTCCTTCGAGATGTCATGAATCCCGCTCTTCTCATCGCCCGCACGGCGGTCCACGCGCAAGACGCGCAACTGCAAACCATTGCCAACAACCTGGCCAATGTGAATACAAAGGGCTTCAAACGCGACCGGCTTGCGTTCGAAGACACTTTCTATCGCGCCGCTCGCCCGGCGGGCGCCCGCACGCAAGGTGATGCGACGTTGCCCGGCGGCATGTATTTCGGCACCGGCGTGCGACTGGCCGGCACCCAGAAGCAGTTCCTTAACGGCGCAGAACAAGACACGCAGAACCCGATGGATATCGCCATCACGGGCCGCGGCTTCCTCCAGATCGAAATGCCCGACGGCGAGACCGCGTACACGCGTGCCGGCAATCTTCGCCTCGACGCGGACGGACGTATGGTCACGCAGGCGGGCCTTCCTCTTGTGGGCGATATCGTTGTGCCGCCAGGGGCTCGCGATCTGACGATCAGCGCCGATGGCGACGTGAGCGCGCTGGAGCCTGGCGACACCGAACCGACCTCGCTCGGCCGCCTGCAACTCGCCGACTTCGTGAACCCGTCCGGCCTGCGCCCGATGGGCAGCAACCTGTTCGCCGAGACCGCCGCGAGCGGACCGGCCATCGAAGGCAATCCGGGGGAGGAGAACCTCGGCCTGTTGCGGCAGAAGGCGCTCGAAGGCTCGAACGTCGTTGCCATCGAGGAGATGGTGAACATGATTACTGCCCAGCGCGCGTATGAGATGAGCACCAAAGTGCTGTCCGCTGCCGACAACATGATGCAGAGCCTCGCGCAGGTTGCGCGATAACGGACGGAGGCGACAATGACGGACGGGACTGACTGCCGGCCGCGTAATGCCCGGGTGGCAAATTTTGGCGCGCGCGTTGCTGTCATGGCGACGCTTGCCGCCACGCTCGCGGGCTGCGCGGGTTTTCTGCCACCGCAGCTCGAAGAGAGCGACGACCTGCCGAGCGTGGCCGAGATGTCTTCGCAAGGACAGGCGGGCGGTCTCTTCTCGGCCGGGCATGCATTGTCGCTGACGTCGGATCAGCGCGCGTTCCGTGCGGGCGACGTGCTGACGATCGTGTTGCAGGAGCAAACGCAGGCGAGCAAGCGCGCGGGCACACGCCTCGACAAGCGCAGCGACATGTCCATCGACGACGCCGTGGTGATGGGGCGCCCGCTCATTGGCGATACCGCGCTCGGTGCGCGACGGGGCTTTCGCGGAGACAGTTCGAGCACGGCCCAGAATACGCTGCGCGGCGCGATCACGGTGATCGTGCATCGTGTGCTGCCCAGCGGGCTGTTGCATGTGCGTGGCGAGAAGCGCCTGTTTCTCAACCAGGGCGAGGAAACCGTGCGCGTGGCCGGATATGTGCGCGCAGGCGATATCGATACGACCAACCGCGTGTCGTCGCTGCGGGTGGCCAATGCGCGTATTCAGTATTTCGGCACGGGTGCGCTCGCCGACAGCAACAATCCCGGCTGGCTGACGCGCTTCTTCAACAGCCAGTACGCACCGCTCTGAGGGGAGTCCGAATGTTCAGAATGCCTGCCGCGCCAGCGCGTGTGCCTCGATGGAGTGGCGCGTTGTTCCTGGCGACGACGATCGCCCTGCTATCGGCCTTGGCCATCACGCCCGCCGCCCATGCGCAGACCGTGCGCAACTACGTCAATGTGGAAGGCGTACGCGACAACCAACTCGTTGGCTACGGACTTGTCGTGGGGCTTGCCGGCACCGGTGACGGCCCGCGCTCGCGCCACTCCAGCCAGTCGCTCGCCAACCTGCTCAAGCAGTTCGGCGTCAGCATGCCGGAGAACGTGCAATTGCGCTCGCGCAACGTCGCCGCCGTCATGGTCAGCGCGACGTACCCGTCGGGCTTCCTGCGCGGGCAGACCATCGACATCACCGTGTCGTCGATGGGCGATGCGCGCAGCCTGCGCGGCGGTACGCTGCTGCTCACGCAACTGCGCGCGGTCGATGGGCAGACCTACGCGCTCGCGCAGGGTAATCTGGTCGTGAGTGGCGTGCAAGCCGAGGGCCGCAGCGGCTCTCGCGTGCAAAAGAATACGCCGACCGCTGGACGAATTCCCAACGGGGCGACGATCGAGCAGGAAATTCCGGTCCCGGTCGGTGAGGGCGGCACCATGCGCCTGAGCCTGAAGCGCCCTGACTTCCAGCTCGCGGCAAATATTGCCGACGCCATCAACGCCCGCTTTGGCGAGCGGTTGGCGCAGGCAAAGAACGGCAGCACCGTCGAGGTGACGGCGCCCGAGGACGCCGATGCACGCGTGCGCTTTCTCGCAGACGTCCATTCGTTGTCCGTGCCGGGGGTGCGGCGGGTGCCGCGTGCGGTGATCAACGCGCGCTCGGGCACGGTGGTGATCTCGCAGGGCGTGACCGTTCGCCCGGTCGCGGTGTCGCACGGCTCGTTGCGCGTGACGGTGACCGAGTCGCCCGTGATCTCGCAGCCGGCGCCGTTCTCTCGCGGTCGCACGGCCGGTGCGCCGCGCTCGCGCGTCGACGTGCTGGAAGACGACATGGACATTCACGTTTGGCCGGCCGGCGTCGATCTGCAGACCATCGTCGACAGCCTGCGCCGCTCCGGCGCGACACCCGACGACGTGATTTCGATTCTGCAAGCGCTGGACGAAGCCGGTGCGCTCGATGGCGAACTGCACGTGATTTGAGAGAGATGATGACGCCGATGATGCCCAACGATTTGCCAATTTCCGCGACCGGGTCGCCTTTGCATGATGCAGGCGCAACGCCGGTGGCCCCGAACGAGAAACTGGAATCTGCCGCCGAGCAGTTTGAAGCGATCTTCGTCGCGCGCCTGCTCGGTGAGATGCGACGCGCGACCCAGGCGTTGCGCGACGACAACGACGACGCTGGCGGATTGGGCAAGCGCGATCGCTCCGCCGATGGACTGCATGAATGGGCGGACACGCAGGTTGCACAGGCGCTTGCGTCGCGTCGCGCATTCGGCATTGCCGACACGATCATCCGGCAAATGTCGGGCGCCAAGCGAGCGCCCGACTAACTCCGACAGGACAGTGACTCAACCATGAATATGCTGAACATCGCCACGCAAGGCGTGAAAACTGCGCAGTCCCTGCTCGATAACGAGGCGCTCAACATTTCGCAGATGAGCAATTCGGCGTATACGCGGCGCGACGTGCGCGTAACGTCACGCGCGGACGGTACGGTGCAGGCGCAAGAAGTGGTGCGCGTGGCCGGGTTGGAGCAACGGCGTCAGTTGTGGCGCGCGGTGTCCGGATCGCGCGAGCTCGACGTTCAGAAGCCGTACGCCGACGCGTTGCTCACGCAATTGGGGGGCACCGATGTCGCCAGCGATCCGCTCGGTTTGCGCGCCTTCGTCAAGGCGCTCGATCACGAGGCCCAGACGGTCGGCAGCGACGTTCACGCCGACGAGGTCTTCGCGGCATTGGGGCGCGTCGCCGAACGCACGAACACGATGTTCTCCGCGCTGGAGCGCATGCGCGAGAACCTCGACACGGTACGCACGGGCGAGGCCGAAAAGGTGAACCGCCTGGCGGCCACGCTGGCGGATCTGAATCGTCTGCACCGGCTGGCGCCGGACGAGGCGGGCCGCCTGGCGATCGAAGACCAACGCGATCAGACGCTGGGCGAGTTGGCGTCGTTTCTCGACGTGGACGTGCGAGAAGACGCCAGCGGCGCGTATCACGTGCTCACGCGAAGCGGGCACCCGCTGGTGCTGGGCAAAAGCGCCGCGCAGCTCGAAGCCCGTGCGGGCGGCGGCTATGCGCTCGTTGCCGGCGCGTCGCGCGTGAGCCTTCCGGCTGACGGGCTTGGCGGGCTTGGCGGGAGTTTGGGGGGGCTCGACAGATTTCTCGCGCGAGAGCTCGATCCGCGCATTGCCGACGTAGCGGAAGTGGCACGCACGGTCGTCGATCAATTGAACCGCGCGCACGCCGATGTCGCAACGGGACCCTTCACCGATACGCCGCTGTTGTCCCTGCGCGCCGGGCCGGGGGGCATGCTGCAGATGGTGCGCACGATCCAGACCCCGCAGGACCTCAATCTCAATGCGGATAGCGTCAATGCAAACGGCAAAACGTTGCATCGCCTGAAGGGCGCGCTGGCCGCTTCGGTGCCGCTCTCGGGCCGCGTGGGCACTCCGCTCGCGGAAGCCATGAGTGCGTTGGCCGCCGAAACCGGTCGTCGCGCGAGCGCCGTCGAGGAAAGCGCGGCGTCGGCCGGCGCGGTGCTGGTCTCGGCACGCACGCAGTTCCAGAAGCAGGCCGGGGTCGACGAGACCGAGTCCGGCGGTGCGCTCATGGCCTACATGAAACTCTACCGCGCGAACGCCCGGGTGGCGTCGGTGGCCAACGAGCTGTTCGACGCCACGCTGGCGATGGTCTGAGCGGCGTTCGGAAAAAGGAAATTACCATGCAAATCCATCATCACTTCAGCCGCTTCGAGCGTGAGCATACGCTGCGCGACATGAGCGAGCGGCTCGAACGCATGACGGAGCACGCACGTGAAGAAAAGCGCGTGCTTCGCGCCTCGGACGATCCGGTCGATTTCGAGCGCATCGCGCGCATCGACCGGCAGCAGCGCAACGTCGAGCGTCGCACGACGGTCATCGCAAGCCTGGAAGCCGATCTCAAACAAACGAGCGTGAGCCTCAAGAATGTATACGACCGGTTGAGCGCGTTCAAAAGCGACGTGTCGCTGAAAGCCGACTTGCTCAGCGTGGGCGACGCTCAAGGTTACGCCGGCAAGATCAACGATCTGATGAACGGTCTCGTCGGCGCGTTCAACACACGGCGTGCGGACGGGAGCTATCTCTTCTCCGGCAGCGGCGCGCCCATGACGGACACGGCCGGGCCGGGCGCTGCGGCGCCGAACTTCGCGCTCACGGGGAACGCGCAAGCGCCAACCCCTGTCGAGATTGGCGACGGCCTTTACCATACCAACCCGCCGCAGATGTGGCAGGGGTTGCCGGATCTGCTCAACCGTCTTGGGGCCGCAGCGGCAACGCTCACGCATGGGGGCCACGCAAGCGCGACGGCGGATGCGATCGTCGTGCTGCGCGACCTCGCCGGGCCGATTGACGATCAGGCGCGGCAGATCGCCGACATTCAATTCGTGAACGACCACAGCGCAAAGCGCCTGGATGCAGTGCGCAAGGATCACGTGCTGCAAAGCGAAGTCCTCGTCAAGGCGCGTGTCGCCATCGAGGGCAAGAGTGCTACCGAGGCATTGCCGGAACTGCTGGCCATGTATCGTGCCATCTCCGCTGCGCGCACGGCCCATGCCGAGGTAGGCAAGCTGTCGTTTTTCGATGTCATTTGATGGCGTCCTGTGTGCGTATCGGCTGACCGGACAGGACATCTTCCATGGTTGACGTGATTCGTGAGATTCCCGGGAGCGCTGCGCTCGATGACGCGCTCATCGCAGCGCGCGTGAATCCGCGCACGAGCGGCGCGGCGCAACCCGGCACGCCCACGCAGGCAACGCAGGCAACGCAGGCAACGACGCGCGCGCGCTCGCCAAACGCCGCACCGGGCGTGCGCGGCGCGGCGCGCGCTGGCGCGACATTGCGGACCGAGCCATCGCGGGTCGAGAAGTTCGACGGATCGCGTGTTGCGCGGGTGTCCGAACTGATTTCGCAGCATGCCACGGCGAGTCGTGCGAGCGCCGGCGCGCAATGGCTATCTCGGCTTCACGCATCGGCTGGCGTGGCGCTGGCGTCGCTCTCGCGCTGGCAGGACGGAGATCCGGTATCTCAGGCGCAGGCACGCCGTGCGCTCGACGCCCTCGGCGCCGAGTGGCAAGCACGCGAGCGCGCCAGCCTGGGCACGGTCGACGACCGGTTGCATTTCGATGCACACGGCCGCGCCCCGCGACGCTTCACCATCGACGGCGTCGCGCCCGCGCAGTGGCGCACATCGAAGACCGAGCAACTGACGCTCTATCCGGCGGGGCCGTATCGCGCCGGCGTCGAGATCGACGTGGCGAACGCGCTGTCGCAGGCGGGATTGCGTCGACGCACAGCGGGAGCACTGGCGGCCTATGGCATCACGCTTGAGCCGCCGCCCCCTGAGCGCGGGTGGGTCATGAGCACGCCGGGCGCCGCCTGGCCGTTGCTGGCGTCGCGCCTCGCGGTCGCCCAAACGGTTGCGCCCTCGGCAGCGTCGGCCATGCCCGGCGGTGCAGACGGCAACCCGATGCGCGCAACGCTTCGCGACGCGCCCGATGCCATCGCCCCCCAGACGTGGCGAGTCGATGGGCCGGACGCCGTTGCAACGACTCGACGCAAGGTCGCGTCGATGGTGGGGGCGATTCGCACGGCGCATGCCCTTGCAAAGAACGCAGCGAAAGCGTCTGCGCAGGCGGTCCACCGGTCCGTGTCGACCGACGCGCGTGCCGCCCCCGACGGGTCGGCCTACGACGCTGCACTGGCGTCGGCGAAGGCCTGGACATCGCGCTTGGACAAACAACCGCCCTTCGTGGCACTCACGCTGGCGATGCCGAAGGGAATGCCGGTCACGCGCGCGAACGCGCGTGCACTGCTTGGCGACGTTTGAGCCACGGTGTCGGCGCCCGATGACCGAATCTGGACGCGGCACATGCAGATGGGAAAAATCACCTCGGAAATGCATTAACAATTGCTGCGCAGGGACGCCTTAACACGGTGAGGCAGGCAATTCGGTCTGCCAAATCGCTCACCAGAACAAGGAGCCCTAGCAATGTTGACTCTGCATACCAACGTGGCGCAAATGTCGTCGCTGAACTCGCAACGCAGCACCGGCGGCAAGCTGAACGCCATCATGCGCGATCTGTCGACCGGCAAGAAGAACGACCTTTACAAGAACGACCCGGCGGCTGCCCGTATTTCGGCCATGCTCAATATGCACGCCAGCGGAACCAAGTCGGCGATCGGCAACATGAAGTACGCTCAATCGACCACCCGTGTTGCACAGGGCGCGCTCGACAAGGCCAACGAATTGCTCGTGACCATGAAGGATCTGGCCACGCAAGCCAAGGACGGTTTGAAGGGCGACGCCGAGAAGGCCGCGCTGCAGCAGCAATACACCAACAACGCGCAAGCGCTCCAGGCAATCTTCGAGAACACCACCTTCGCCGGTAAGAACCTGCTGAAGATGGATTTCAGCGGCAACTCGACCGGTATTCTCGCTGCGGGCAAGATCGACCTGCAAGTCGGTGCCGGCGCAGCCGAAACGAAGGTCCTCGACCTCAGCAGCGACCTTCGTAGCCTGTTTGCAAGCGTTGGCAATGCCACCGCCAATTTCGGCGCACGGACGACCCCGTCGTACCCGGCCAGTAGTTCCTTGAAGGACGCCATGGGGGCAGGTACGGATGATGAGGCGGCCGCTGAACTGGTCCAGGAGCTTTCGCAAAAGGCTGGCATCGGTGCGATCCTGAGCAAGGTTCAGAACGGCTCGAACTCCGCAACCTGGGAGACTTCGTTGACAGCGGTGATTGAAGCTGCGGCGGGCGCCACTCGTGCTGATTTCGATGCATTGCGCACGGCGCTCACCACACCGCTGAATGGTTTGGTGGCGACTGCGGGCAACACGCTTACCATGAGCGAGCACGCACAGCTCTTCAACGCATTTGACGAAGTGCTGAACGCGCGATTCAACTCGCCGGTTACGCAACTGGTCGACGCCAGCTCGGCTTCCAACGCCATCACCGACCTCGAATCCGCGATCGGCCAACTCGCCACCGTTCAAGCCAGCATCGGCGCCGCGATGATGGATCTGGATGGCCGCGAGGAAGTTCAGTCGACGCTGCTGCAGAACACGCGTGAAGCGAATTCGCGTCTGAACGAAGTGGACTTCGCTGAGTCGGTGTCGGAGCTGACCAAGCTGCAAACGCAGATGAACGTGAACCTGCAAATGCTGCAAAAGGCCGGCGAAATGCCGAGCATGATTCAGATGCTGTTGCGCTAATAGCGTTGCATCGGCCGGTCGACGTTTTCCGGCCGGTCAGTCTGAACCGAAGAGCCAACGGCTTCGTGCCGTTGGCTCTTTCGTTTTATGAGGGCGAGCGTTCATTGAAGGAAATGCTCGAGAATGTCATCACCCGCATCGTCTCGCTCCCCCGTCGGCGTCCAGCCCAGCTTGCGATAGAAGCCATACGAGCGAGAGGCCGGATCGGCCGAGCAAGCGAGAAACAGCCGATGGAAGCCTCGCGTTCGAAGCGCGTCGACCACCCGCTGCAAGAGGGCGCGACCCACTCCCAGACCTTCATGCTCGGGCAATACGGCGAGCACAAGAATTTCTCCCGTCTGGGCATCCGCAAAGCAATAGCCGATCACTTGATCGTCCACGCAGCATACATATCCCGGTACTGCACCGCTTTCGATGGCGTCGTGCCAGGTTTGCGCCGAGATGCCCAACGCCAACAACGCGTCGGCAGAAAACGCATTCTCACGGGTTCGACCGCGAATGTCGATACAGATGGCCGCATCGTCCGGACGTGCCGCCCGATAGCTTCTATGTGTCATGATCGCTCCAGGAAATTTGAGGGGTGCAAGCGTGTCTGCGCGAACGCGGACGGTGCCTGACACGATGCGACAAAGCGCCAACGACGGTCATGCCGCTGGCGCTTTGTCATGGTGTTCTCGAAGACGCGTTTGCGCGCGCCCCTTTTACCCCAACGTGCCCGCCACCTCGATCTCCTTGGTTTGTGGCACTTCGTTGTACGAGAGCACATGCAGGCCGTTTGCGAACATCCGGGCATAACGCGCGAGCATCGGCCGGAGCTGGGGCATCACGAGCAGCACGGGCGCGTGCCCGGTCTGCTTCATGTTCTCTCGCGCTTGCGGCAAGTGAGACTGTAACTGTTCGAGCAACTGCGGGTCGAGCGGGAAGGCATCGGCCGTCGACTTGCCGGCCTGCTGCGCGGCCGTGAATGCCCCCAGCAGCAGGTTCTCCAGATCCGTCGTCAACTGGTAGGCGTGCAGCGTCGGTGCGTCGCCAATCAGCCCGTGGACCAACCGTCGCTTGAGCGCGCTGCGCACCTCGGCCGCCAGCACCAGCGGGTCCTTGCTGACGGCGGCCGCATTGACCAGCGACGTCGCCAACACATCGATGTCCTGCAACGATACGGCCTCGGCGAGCAGCAGGCGAATGACAGCCAACTGCTGCTGATGCGTGAGCGCCTTGTCCAGCGCGTCGGCCAGCGCGGGCGACAGCTCGCGCAGCCGTTCGCTGAGCGATGTCACGTCCTGATACGTGAACAGATCGGCCAGATGCGCTTTCATCGCCTGCTGTACGTGCGTGGCGATCACGCCCGCCGGGTCGACGATCTGATAGCCCAGGCCCAGCGCATGTGCGCGCTGCTCCGGCTCGATCCATACCACCGGCATGTCGAAGGACGGATCGATGGCCGGCATGCCGTCGAGTTCTCCATAGCAATCGGGCGCTGCGATCGCCATCAGCCGATCGTGCGGCAGCGACGCACTGGCGACGCGAACTCCGCCGACGTCGATTGCGTACTCACTCGCGCCGAGCCCCAGCCCGGTATCGAGCCTGACCGCAGGCACGACGAAACCCATGGCCTGCGAGAGCGTTTGGCGCATGCCATGCAGACGCTGCACGAGCGGCGCGCCTTCGCGTTTGTCCACGAGACTCACGATCTGGTAGCCGAGGCTGACCGTCACCGGGGAGACGAAGGGCAGTTGCTGCCAGGTCAGCGCGGGCGGCTCGTGTGACGTGAGCGCGGCCTCGAGTGCCTCGGTGTCGTCGGCGGCGTCGGGCGCGCGCCGCTGGCTCACCCGCCAGGCAACGAACCCCATGACCGCCGCGAACGCCAGAAACGGCGCCGTCGGCATGCCCGGAATCATCGCCAGAACGAACATCAACACTGAGACGCTCGCCAGCACCGACGGCGACGCAAGCAACTGGTCCCCGACCTGCTTCTCGAAATCGCCGGCATCGGACACGCGCGTCACGATGATGGCCGCTGCCGCAGAGAGCAACAGCGCCGGAATCTGCGCGACCAGACCGTCACCGATGGTCAGCAGCGAGTACTGGCGGAACGCTTCGCCCGCGCTCATGCCATGCATCGTCACGCCGATGGCCGCACCGCCGATCAGGTTGATGAGCAGAATGAGGATGCTGGCAATGGCGTCGCCGCGCACGAACTTCGATGCGCCGTCCATCGCGCCATAGAAGTCGGCCTCGGCGCTCACCTCGCGACGGCGTGTCTGCGCGGCTTCCTGATTGATGAGCCCTGCATTGAGGTCGGCGTCGATGGCCATCTGCTTGCCGGGCAGCGCGTCGAGCGTGAAGCGCGCCGAGACTTCCGAGATGCGTTCTGCGCCCTTCGTGACCACCACGAAGTTGATGATCATCAGAATCACGAACACCACGAGGCCAACGACGAAGTTGCCGCCGATGACCACGTTGCCGAACGATTCGATCACGCTGCCGGCCGCGTGCGTGCCTTCGTTGCCGTTGAGCAGCACCACGCGGGTGGAGGCGACGTTCAGCGTCAGGCGCATGAGCGTCGTGGCGAGGATCACCGTCGGGAAGACGGAGAAATCGAGCGGGCGCCGCACCGACAGGCTCACCAGAATCACGACCATCGAGAGCACGATGTTGAACGTGAAGAGCGTGTCGAGCAGCAGCGGCGGCAACGGCAGGATCACCATCGCGAGGATGGCGAAGACGAGGAGCGGCGTCAGAAATTTGTGACGCCGAAGGTCGGTCAGTAGTCGGCTCATAAGTTCAGGGACTCAGTCGCGTGGAAGGGGGATCGGAGAGCGTCGCGGGCACGCGCGGCGTGTCGAGACGGTCGGGTTGCGTGGTGCGTTCGCCTGCGCGCCATGCGCGCAACTGCAAGACGTACGCCAGCACGACAGCCACCGCTTCGTAGAGCGCGGCGGGAATCTGCTGATTGACCTGGCTGGTGTGGTAGAGGGCGCGCGCGAGGGGCGGGGCGCTCACCACATCGATCTTGTGGTCGCGGGCGATCTGGCGCACTACGCCGGCCATCTCGTCGAGTCCGCGTGCCACCACGTACGGCGCTTGCGCTCGCCCGGTGTCGTACTTGAGTGCGATCGCATAGTGCGTCGGGTTGACGATCACCACGTCGGCCGTCGGGACCGTGCGGCGCAGGCTGCGCTCGGCCATTCGGCGCTGTATCTGGCGAATGCGTTGTTTGACTTCAGGGCGTCCCTCACTCTGCTTGTGCTCATTCTTGACTTCCTGCTTGGTCATGCGTTGATCGCGCAGGAACATGAAGCGTTGCAGCGGCAGGTCGAGCAGCGCAAACGCCACAAATGCGCCGCCAAGCACCAGCACAGCGTCGCGCAGCAGCAGGAGCCCTACGGCGATGGCTTCGCGCGGCGCGCTCGCCTGAAGGGCGAGCAGCGCATCCCAGCGCGCGCGCACGACGAAGACAAGCACGGTCGCCACCAATGTGACCTTGAGAATCGCGGTGCCCACCTGCGCGTAGTGCTTCATCGAGACCAGCCGGCCGAGGTTGGCCTTGGGCGAGAGCCGCTGCCATTTCGGTTTGAGCAGCGTCGTGCTGAAGACGTAGCCGCCAGGGAGCATGGCCGCGATGCCGATGCACAACGGAATGGCGCCCAGCGGGGCGATGAGCTTGACGAGCAGCCACATCGCGGCCGGCAGCAGGGCCGTCCAGGCGTCGTCGAAGCCGATGCCCGCGAGATCGGCGAACGCAGCGGCGTAGAGCGAGCGGAATCCGTCGAGTTGCGCGGGCGCGGCGATGGCGAGTACGGCCACGCTGCTCATGATGCCCACGGCCGTGGCGGTATCGCGCGAGCGCGCCACCTGGCCCTGCTCGCGTGCGCGGCGCAGCTTCTGTGAGGAAGCGGCTTCGGATTTGTCGCCGGTGTCTTGTGTCGTCATGAACTCACTCCGGTCGTGCGACGGGGCCGAGTGCGTCGAGTACGCGCTCGGTCAGCGTCAGGTAATGGGCGGGCAGCGCGGGAATCATGGCCGAGAGCACGATGAGCCCGACCAGCGTCGTCACGGCGAAGCCCAGGGAGAACAGGTTCAACGCCGGCGCGGCGCGATTGAGCAGGCCGAGACCGAACTGAACGACGAAGGTCGTGAGCACCACGGGCAGCGCCAGCGTGACAGCGGCCGCCAGCGTCCAGCCGAGCGCTCGCAGCAAGCCGCTCAGGTCACCGAGCGGCAGGCCGCCGCCCACAGGCCAGACCTCGAAACTGCGCCCGACGATGGACACGGCAATGAGGTGGGCGTCGGCGAGGAAGAACAGCAGCGTACCGAGGCAGACCATCAGCAGCGATACCGGCTCACTGGCCTCGCCGTTCATCGGATCGTTCATGGCCGCCATGGCCAGTCCCATTTGGGACGCACACAGATACCCCACGAGCGTGAGCAGACTGCGCACGATGAAGAACGCCAGACCGAGACATGCGCCGATGATCGCTTGCTCGGCGGCCAGCGCCATGCCTGCCAGCGAGAACGGATCGGTCGGGGGCATGCCGCCTTTGGCGAACACGGGCCACAGCGACAGGCTGAGCACGAGTGAGAGCAGCACGCGCCAGCGCATCGGCACGGTGCCTTCGCCAACGAGCGGCAGCATGCTCAACGCGGCGACGAAACGGCAGAACGGCCACCACAGCGTCACGAGCTGGGTGGGCCACTGCGCGAGCCAGCCTTCAAGGCCAGGCCAGGCGGCAAGGGAGAGAGGAAGCGGCATGATCGTTCGTCCGGCGGCGGGCATCGGCGGTGCGCCGCGCTACCCTGCCAACGTTGCCGCGCGGGCGAAGATGTCGGCGGCGAAGTCGGTGAGCGTGCCCGCGAGCCAAGGCGCCGCGAGTCCCAGCGTGAGCAGGGTGACGATCAGGCGCGGCAGGAACGACAGCGTTTGTTCGTTGATCTGCGTGGCGGCCTGAAAGAGCGCCACGACGAGCCCGGTGACGAGGCTCGGCACGATGAGCACCAGCACGATGACGATGACGAGCCGCAGCGCGTCGAGTCCGATGTCGATGGCGATATCGCTGGTGAGCATGGCGTTCCCCTCAGACCGCCTGCACGCTGGTGACGAGCGTGCTGACGGTGAGTGTCCAGCCGTCGATAAGCACGAACAGCAGGAGTTTGAGCGGCAACGACACGACCAGCGGCGAGAGCATCATCATGCCCATCGCCATGAGGACCGAGGCGACCACCAGATCGATGACGAGAAACGGCACGAACAGCATGGCGCCGACCTGAAACGCGGTCTTGAGCTCGCTCAACAGGAATGCGGACGCCTTGACCAGAAAGCTATGGGCCTGCGGCTCGGCGACGTCGGTCTCGCCGGTCAGCCGGGCCATGAGGTCGAGCGACGTCTGGCGGGTTTGCGCGAGCATGAAGCGCGAGAGCGGCGCCTCTGCGGTGCGGATGGCTTCGGTGAGCGTGATTCGATTTTCGTCGTAGGGCACGACGGCCTGCGTCCAGATCGCTTCGCCGACCGGGCGCATGACGAGCAGGCTAAGCAGCAATGCCATGCCGGTAAGCACGCGCGAGGGCAACCCCTGCTGGAGTCCCAGCGCCTGACGCAGCAGCGCGAGAATGATGGCGAAGCGCACGAACGTGGTCATCACCATCAGCAGCATGGGCAGCAGGCCCAGGAGCGTCATCAGAATGAGCAACTGGGTCTTGACGGTGAAGTCGGTCGTGCCGCCTTGCGTGCGCAGGCGCATCAGCTCGCCGGCCTCTTCGGCGCGCGCACCGGTGGCGAACAGGGCGAACCCGGTCGCCACAACGGCAAGCACGAGGGTCTCCGATGCACTCAGCGGAAAGCTCAGTCCACGCAAGCGCGGGAACCGCTGGCGCAGGAGATGTAGCGCGGCCTTCATCGGGCGAGCCGGTCCAGCTCGAGCGCGTCGAGCGTGAGAATCTTCAGCCCGTACTGCGCGCCCGAGACCACGACTTCCGCGAGTCCCACCGGCACGCCGTTGACCAGCACGGCCAGCGGCGCACCCGCCGCGCGATCGAGACTCAGCACGTCGTCGGCACGCAATGCCGCGAGCTCGCCCAGCGTGAGGCGCGTCGCGCCGACTTCGAGCGTGAGCTTCACGGGCACACGGCGCAGCGTCTCGCGCATGGCGAGCGCCACCGGCGCGGCGCTGGCCGCTTCCGATGAACGGGACGCGGGCGCCGAATCGCCGCCCGCGTCGCCGAGCCAGTCGCCCGCCAGGTCTTGCGAGAGATCGCCGAGGGCCGACAGATCGTCGGTCAGCGCATGTGCATGCAGGTCGGCCGCATGCAGGTCGGCCATATCGCCGGCGTGCGTCGTGATATCGGCCGGCGTGTGGCCGGACGGATCTTGGGGAAAGTTGGATGACATGACAGACATGGGTCCTTACTCAAGAGTTTGGAAGTGCGTGAGGCACAAATGCGCATCGCGCTCGACGATGTCGGCGCTCATCAGCGGGTCGTTGTCCACGCAGACGAGGGCGCGTTGCATGAAGCGCACCGGCAACACGTCGCCCGGTTGCGCGTCGAGTAGCGCGCCGAGCGAAAGGTCGACGTCGAGCCAGTGCGCGCTCAGACGCACCGGAATGGTGGCGACATCGCACGCGGGCGGTGTGTGTTGCGCGACGCGCTCCCCGACGTCGGGGCCTAGCATCGTGAGCCAGCGGCGCGCGTCCTCGGCGGCGAGCCGGAACGTGACCGTGCCCAGCGGCGCATCGCCGGCGCGCTCGGCGATGCGCGCGCCGATCCAGAGCGACGGGGGCGTCGATCGCGGGGCTGTCTCGATGATCTCCACACGCGCCGTGGCCGGTGACATCTCCGATGAGACCGCCTGACGCAGCGCATCGAGCATTTGCCGCGCGAAACGCGTCACGAAGCGCTCGTACGTGGCCAACGGCGGCGTGGCGTGAAACGCCGGCGGCCCCACGAAGTCGTCCGCGTCGTAGCGAAGTCGAAAGGCGTCGCGCAGCAGGCCCGCGTCGATCGACACGTCGATGCAGTGACCGTCAACGCGAAAGCGCTGCACGATGACATCGGTGACGTCCGGCGCGGCGGCGCTGACCGACATGGCGGCGACGCGCCACGCCATAGCATGACGATGGCGGACGTGCTGCGGTAATTGGACATCGAGTCGCGAGCGCAGCCGCTCGGTCAGCGGATCGAGTAGCTGCGTCGGCTGTCCCAGCCGGCACGGATCGAGTGCCCGGATCACGCCGGGCGGCGTAGGCGCGTGCATTGTATTCATGTGATTGGAAGACGGTTCGCAGCGCTGGTTAGCGCAGGGAAGTTCGCATCCTAAAGGCGTCCCCTGTCTGTGTTGATGGGGAATGACTCAACTGCGCGCGCTTTGGGGGATTCCCCATTCTGTGGTGGGGGGCGTGTGCGTAAAGTGCGGAGTCATGTCAATGCAGCCTGCGACGGTCGCGGGCGGCACACGTTCGAACTCATATTCGAACTCACTAAGGAGGTCCGAATGCCGGTCTCGATGGAACAGTCGCTGATGACTGAGATGGGTCGCATGCACGCGACACAACGCGCAATGGAGACGGCCGCAGGCGTGCGCGAGGCAGACTTCACGTCGCCCGGCGCATCGGTTGCGCCCGATTTTGGTGCGATGCTAAGAGGGGTGGACGCGGCCCAACGCGATGCGGGCGACCGCATGAAGGCGTTCGATCTGGGGCAGAGCGACGACCTGACCGGCGCGATGTTGGCGAGCGCTCAGGCCGACCTGTCGTTTTCGTTGCTCATGCGAACGCGCGACAAGGTCGTGGGCGCCGTGGAGGAACTGGTGCGCATGCCGTTCTGACGGCCGACGTGTCGTCGCGGGGCGACGACCGTCATGCCGGGGACCGCACGCCGATCACGGCAATGCCGGCGGATCGGCGGCGTTGCCCGCGAAGCATTGGGCGAGAAAGCGTTCGGTGGGACGCGACAGTGCGTCGGCGTGCGGTACGAGCGCGGTCAGCAGGCGCGTGAGGCCTTGCGGCGGATCGATGCGGACCGAGGCGAGCGCCGCATCTTCATGGCGCATCGACATAGCGGACACAAAGCCCACGCCCATGCCGGCGCGTACGGCTTCCTTGATACTCTCCACCCCGGCCAACTCGAGCGCCACGCGCGGTGCGAGCCCGGCGACCGAGAAGGCGCGGGCCACCAGCGCCCGCACCCCCGAGCCCGGTTCGCGCAATATCAGCGGATATTCGGCGATGGCCTGCAGCGATGCCCCTCCCGGAAGATGGGCAAGCGGGTGGTCGGCACGCGCAATGGCGACAATCTCGTCGTCGCGCCATGGACGCACCGCGACCTCAGGCGAGAGGCCCGGCGGCACGGCCCCCTCGATGAACGCGACGTCCAGCCGGTCGAGTTGCGCGACGATTTCACTGGTATTGCCGTCGACGATATGCAAGGCGACGGCCGGATAGCGTTGATGGAATTCCGCGATGACGTACGGCAACAGGTAGCTCGCCGGCGTCGTGCTCGCCCCGATGCGCAGCGCGCCGGTTTCCATGCCGCGCAGGCTGTCGCGCAACGCCATCGCCTGACGATAGTCCTGTCGGAGCTTGTTGGCATACACGGCCACCTGCTCGCCTACCGCCGTGAGCCGAATGCCGCGCCCGTCGCGCCGGTACAGCGGTTCGCCAAACGATTCCTGCAACAAGCGTAATTGCCCGGAAACCGCAGGCTGCGACAAGTGCAGCGCCTGCGCCGCATGGCTGATGTTGCCCAGCTCCGCTACGGTCGCGAAGGTCAGCAATTGGTCGGGCGTCATGTTCAATCCATCGAATAAGGTGATGATTGGCTGTCATCATAGCCATTATCCGGATGGTTGGCCTGACGATCGATCGAGCGATGAACGTCAGCGGGAGGGGCAGACGCGCTGAGGGCTTCGCCGAAGACGAGCAGGGCGGGAAGCGAAGAAACCCTCAAGTCGGCCGTTTTTCTCCCGTTATACTTTTCGACACCCTGGGGCTGAACAGACCCCTGCGTGTGGCGCGAATGTCTGCCGGGCGATTTCTTGCAGATGCGGCGATTGTCGCGCCCTCGTCATAACAAGCGGATCAGAGATGCGAGGAGACTGACGATGGGGCTATTCACGCGCACGCGGGGCGCTGCGCAAACCGTCAACATCATGAACGAGGTGGCCGCCGATGCGGGCACCCTTGGCGTCGAATTGTGCGATATCGCGGGTAACGTCGACGAAATCGCCGATCGAGTCAAGCGTCAGGCCGACGTGTTTCAAGCACTTCGCCGCGCCGCCGCCGATACCAGCGAAGGTAATCAGCGCATTGCCGTTGCCGCGCGCGAGGCGCGCGACGTGGCCGATCGCGCGAACGCGGAAATTGCGGCGTCGCGAACCACGGCAGACGCTTCGCTTGCCTCGATCCACGGCCTCGTGGAGGGCGTATCCGGCATGGCCGGTGAGATCGCGGGACTGCGCGAAGCGCTCGATCATGTTGGAAAGGTGGCAGAGGGCATTTCGGTCATCGCCCGCCAAACCAACCTGCTCGCGCTCAACGCCGCCATCGAAGCCGCGCGCGCCGGTGTGGCCGGTCGCAGTTTTGCTGTCGTCGCCACCGAGGTCAAATTGCTGGCGAGCAAAACGGCGGAGGCGACGCAGCAGATCGAGCACACGCTCGCCGCGCTGGGCGAGCGCACCGAACGTCTGATGCGCGAGAGCAACGCGAACGTTGCGCGTGCCAACGACGCCCGCGAGGGCACAAGTGCCATCGCCAGCGTGATCGAGACGGCGGGGACCGCACTCGATACGTTCGACCGTCAGGCCGGGCAGATCGCGCAGGCAAGCGAAGCCATCGAAAACGAGTGCGCGACGCTCGCTGCCCACGTGGATGAAATGGCCGACGGCGTATCGCATTCTGCAGAACACGTCGGGCGTGCGCGCGAGCGCATCAACGCACTGCTGTCTGTCTCCGAGCGCCTGATCGGCCTGATCGCCGAGGCCGACGTCGAGACGGAAGACACGCCGTTCATCCGCGCGGTGCGCCGGGCGGCCAAGCAGGTCGGGGAGAGTTTCGAGGCGGCGCTGGCCAAGGGCAAGATCAGCGAGCAGGCGTTGTTCGATCGCCGCTACGAGCCGATTCCCGGCTCGAACCCGCAGCAGTTGATGGCAAGCTTCACGCGCTTTACCGATGAGACACTGCCCGCCATTCAAGAGCCGCTGCTCGGACTCAACGATCGAATTGCCTTTTGTGCCGCCGTCGACGAGAACGGCTATCTGCCCACCCACAACCGCAAGTTCTCGCAAACACCGACCAACGATCCGGTATGGAACGCCGCGAACTGTCGCAACCGGCGTCTCTTCAACGACCGCACGGGCGCGGCCGCCGGGCGCAACACCAAGCCGCTGTTGCTGCAGACATACCGACGCGATATGGGCGGCGGGGCGTTCATGGTGATGAAGGACGCATCGGCGCCGATTTTTGTGAATGGGCGTCACTGGGGCGGCTTCCGGATTGCCTACCGGGTCGCGGGTTAGCCGCATTTCGCGGGGGTGTCGGTCAGAAAAAAACGCGCCACCGACTGAGAGGTCGGTGGCGCGTTGATATTTCGGCTGCCGGTTCTGCCGGCCGTCGAACGGTTAGCGATGCCAGTGGCCGTGACGCCAGTAGCCATGTCCGCCGTAGTAGGGGCGTCCGTAGTACGGACGACCGTAGTAGCCCGGAGGCGGGCCGTAATAGACCGGTGCCGGGCCGTAATAGACGGGCGGCGGCGCTACGTAGACCGGCGGGGGCGGCGCCACGTACACCGGGGCCGGCGCATAGATCGGCGCGGGCGCGATCAGCGGCAAGCCGATGCCGATGCCGACCGAGACGTGCGCCTGCGCCGTCCCGACCGCACCCGCCGCGAGCGCGATCCCTGCGATGACAAGGGCGGCAAATTTGGTTTTCATGACATTTCTCCTGCGGACTTGGCAGCGTACTGATGACGGCGCGCGGACGACACCATGCCGTTCAACGCGCCCGGTGCCTGCCGGCACCCTGGTTCGTCAGATTTCCTGGCTTTACTTTACTGAAGTTCCGAAACACGGGCGTGGCGCAATTGTTGCAAAGTATGCGCATGGACACGTCATGGGGAACGTTCGGGCGTAGAAAAGCGGCCGCCAAACGTGTAGATCAAGCCTCTATTTTATTCAGAATCAACGATTTGCGCTCGTTTCGGTCGACACCGTTCGACGTGATGCCTGCGCCCGGACACCCCGGCATGGGCGACACTTGTTACATTCATTTACATGGGCACATGCGGCGTGTGGCGCAAAAACAGCGGCGGATGCCGCGCTTGCGACATCCGCCGACTGTGGGCGTCTTCGTCGATCGATGAGACGCCCTCTCCTCCCCGCCAAAACGTCTCGGCCTTGACGGCCTGTCTCATGGTTGGTGCAGCCGCTGCGCTTACCGGGGAAGCGGGCTTTGGCGTGCGCCACGAAGGTGTCCTTGCCGCTTTGTCCGTCAGACTGTCGCAGCGCTCAAGCGCTCTGCCTTCGTCACGGCCGCGTCACTTGTTCCGGTCGGCGGCGCCCTGAATGGCTTCGCCGCCTCGTTCGACGTCCTTGCCCGCGCCGTGGATCGTGTTGCAACCGGCCAGGCCCAGCGCGAAGCCGCAGAGCAGTGCAATGGCGATCAATCGTTTCATTTTGGCTTCTCCTTTCGGGAAAGAGGGGGGTGAAGCGCCGGGAAGTGCGAAGACGAGGGGCGTGTCCCGCCTCCCGGCGGGCGTGGCGTGCCTTGCTTACCAGAGCTTGTGATGGTCGTTCCAGGTGTCGACCTCGCGTTCGGCATCGGCCTTTGCCTTGCCGTAGCGTTCCTGAATCACCCCCACGAACTTGTCGCGGTTGCCTTCGATCTTGAGCAGATCGTCGTCGGTCAGGTTGCCCCACTGCTTTTTCGCTTCGCCCTTAAGCTGATTCCACTTGCCCTTGATCAGATCCGAGTTCATGGCAACTCCTTATCGTTTGGTTGGGTTGGGTTGGGTTGGGTTGGGTTCGGTTGGGTCTGGACGTTTCCTTGCGACAGCGCGCGCAGTGCTACGCGTCGTTGCCGCGTTGCCGCACCCTTTGGGCGGCACGTGAATTCATGGTAAGCAGGGCGAGGGATTCGCGCTGTCAGTCGCGATATCGTTGCGACGTAGGCGGACTCGGGTTGCGCTGTCAGTGCATTCCGACGGGCGGCCCGGGATGCCGGGGCGGTTGCGGCGATGCGTCGGCCGTGTCACCGGCATGCTCGGCGGCAGGCGGGCGTGCGGCGGTGCTTGCGGTCACTTCGGTGGCAATGCCGGGCGCATCGGCCGGACTGCACAGCGGCAGCACGACCTGAATCTCGGTGCCGAGGCGTTGCGGCAGCGAGTGAATGTCGATGCGTCCCCCCTTGGCCGAGACCCGCTGGCGCATTCCGAACAGACCATGGGTCTTGGGCTTGTTGAACTGATCGGGCGTGAGGCCGATACCGTTGTCGATGACTTCAAGCCGCACGCGTTGTCCGTCGCATGCAAGCGCTACGCGCATTGCCGAGGCACGCGCGTATTTTCCCGCGTTCGTGAGCGCCTCCTGCGCAACGCGGAAGAGCACGATGGCCGTCGACTCCGGCAGCGCGAAGTCGTCTTCCGGCAGGTCGAGATCGAGTTGCCAGTGTTGTTGATCGGCGGTTTCCTCGGCAAGCGAGCGCAACGCCGTGACGAGACCGAAGTTGATCAGCACCGTCGGGCGAAGATTCTCGATAATGCGCCGCTTGGTCTGAATGCCGGCGTCCAGATTGCGCTGCGCGCGGGCGAGCTTCTCGGCAATCACCGGTTCGACATTGCGTAGCTTGTGGTGCGCCCACGTGACGTCCATCTTGCACGCGGTGAGAATCGCGCCGAGTTCGTCGTGCAACTCGCGCGACAGTCGGGTCTTCTCGTCTTCACTCACGTTGAGCAAGTGCGTGGCCAGTTCGTCGAGCTGTTCGGTGCGCTCGCGCACGAGCCGGTCCAAATGCGCCTGCTGTTCGTGCAACTGGTCGCGCGCGAGTCGCTCCTGCCGCATCTGCCGGCCGAGCGTGCGAAACAGCAAAACGAACAGCAGGATGGTGAGCAGGGAGAGCGCGCCGGCACTCACCGCCGAGATCGCCTGATCGAAGCGCCCGTCGTCCTGCGCGGTGCGTGCGCGTGCCAGTTCGCAGTTGTACAGATCGGTGATGGCGTTCTGCACCGGCTCAATGGTGCCGATGCCGAGATGGGTGGGTGAGAGCGCCTCTTCGAGGCTCATCTCCCCTTGCTTGACCGCCGCGCGGGCCGCTTCCATGGCGGTGATGCGCTCGGAGAACAGCGTCATTGCGTTGGCGAACGCCTTCGCAGCCTGCGCATCGCCCACGTCTTCGTAATGCTGGACGACGAGGGCTGCGAGATCGCGAATTCGCCGCACGGCGGAAAGATACGGATCGAGATAGATCGGATTGTTCGTGAGCAGGTAGCCGCGCTGGCTCGACACCACGGTCGAGGTGCGCGTCATGATCTCGTTGAGCTGGTTGGCCGCAGCCATGTCCCGCAGTGCCGCCTCGTAGGTGGACGCGAGCCGGCGGTGCGCCGACTCCAGCCCGATCAGGCTGCCGACCGTGATGACGATCGCGGCGATCATGGCGATGATCCAGCTTCGGCGACGCATCCAGGACGTGAGCAATCGGGGCATGGCGGCCTGTCGAGTGATTTTGACGTGTCGGACTAGGAATACCGATGATGAGACGCACTTCGATCATAAGTCGAAATTTGCGCCATTTCAGGAATTGTCAGCCGATTCCTACGCAAAAAACAGCGCAGTCCGGGCGGTTTCGAGCGCGCGCTTCCACTACCATACACTTAGCATTCGGCCGTTTGCACCGCGTTGTGCACACTGGTATGGCGGCATCGAGTGCAATGAAAGTCTCCGGAAACGATGCTTTCACCAAGGAGAGCGCTATGTTGAAGTGGGCGTTGTTGTTCGCACTGATCTCGATCGTGGCAGGCCTGTTGGGCTTTACCGGGATCGCTGCGGGTGCCGCCGGGGTTGCGAAGATTCTGTTCGTGCTGTTCCTGGTGCTGTTCGTGATCTTCCTGCTGCTTGGGCTGACTATCGCCAAGAAGATCGTTGACTAGAGGGGCTGTTGCAGCGCCGGACACGTCCCTGCGCTGGAGCGCGTCCGTGACGCATTGGTCATGGCGCTCATGGGCCCGGCCCCACATTCGAGGAGGTTGCGATGCTTCACTACGCTGTTGTGTTTTTCGTGATTGCATTGATCGCCGCGGTTTTCGGCTTCACGGGGATTGCCGCCGGTGCGGCCGAGATCGCGAAGATCCTGTTCTTCATCTTCCTGGTGATCTTCCTGGTCACATTGCTCTTCGGCGTGGTCCGACGATAGGCGCATACAACGCCTATGCCTTGCGCAAAGCGCCGGGCGGCTGTAATCGAATTCGACGATGAGGCGAGTCTCTGGAGCTTGGATGTCACCAACAATAAAAATTCTGATTGCCGACGACCACGCCATTGTCCGAACGGGATTCAAGCAATTCATCGCGGACGAATCGGACATGGAAGTGGCGGGCGAAGCGGCGAGCGGCGACGAGGTGATTCGTGCCGTTCGCGAGACGGCGTTCGATGTCGTGCTGCTCGATATCGCCATGCCCGACAAGAACGGCATCGACACTCTGCGTGTGATCAAACAGTTGCACCCGGAGCAGGGCGTGCTGTTCCTGTCGACGTATCCGGAGGCGCAGTATGCGGTCAATCTGCTGCGCGCCGGGGCGAACGGCTATTTGATGAAGGATGCGCCGCCCGAGGAGATCATTCGCGCGATCCGCACCGTGGCGCGCGGCCACCGGTATGTCAGTGAAGGGACCGCCGATCTGCTGGCACAAAAGCTGGATCAGCCGGGCGACGAGCCGATGCATGAACAGCTCTCGGAGCGTGAGTTCCAGGTGTTCTGCAAGCTCGCGCAAGGACGCACACCTACCGAGATCGCCGACGAGTTGCATCTGTCCGTCAAGACGGTCAGCACGTATCGCGCTCGCGTGCTGGAGAAGATGCATTTGAAAACCAACGCCGATTTGACGCTCTACGCGCTCAAGAACGGCTTGATCAGTTGATAGAGAGGCTGTCATGTCAACGGGGAACGCGGCAACGCTCACGGGGTCCCGTTCGCCCCTCCGGGTGCTGTTGATCGAAGACTCGGCGGTCATTCGCGAGAGTCTGTCCGAAGCGCTCGGCTCGTCCGGAATGCTTCAGGTGGCGGGGGTGGCCGAGACTGCCGACGACGCGGTTCGCACGCTGCAGGAAAATTCCTTCGACGCGGTGATCGTCGATATACAGTTGCGGCGTGGCTCGGGCATGGATGTCCTCTCGTATCTGCACGACGCCGGCTTGCTCCCGCAACTCATGGCCGTTGTGCTGACGAACTACGCATTGGCGGCGTACCGCAAGCGTTGCCAGCAGTTGGGCGTGCAGTACTTCTTCGACAAATCACTCGAATTCGATCGCGTGATCGAAGTGCTCGACGACTTTGCCGCCGGCCGACAAGCCTGAATCGTCCCACCTCCCGCCGCTCACCTGCCGCCTTCAGTCGAAATCCGATATAAGGCGATCAAATTTTATTATTTTCAACTATTTAGAAGCATGGGCTAGAATGACGCCTTTGCGCTAAATACCGAGTCCAGGCGGCGGCACTGCGGGCAGTTTCGGCAGTGGGGCTGCTATTTTTTTGCATGATCGAACTCCATAACATTACCCAGCGTTTCGCTGGACCCAAGGGGCCGATCGACGCGCTTTGCAATATCAGCCTGTCGATCGAGCGCGGCGAAGTTTTCGGCATCATCGGCCGAAGCGGCGCTGGCAAGAGCACGCTCGTGCGTGTCATCAATCTGCTCAACCGTCCGAGCGACGGCAGCGTGCGCGTCGATGGGCAGGACCTGACGTCACTCTCGCCCGATCAACTGCGTCAGGCCCGCCGGCGCATCGGGATGATCTTCCAGCACTTCAACCTGCTCAGCTCGCGCACCGTCTATGAGAACGTGGCGCTGCCGCTGGAGCTGGCGGGCGCGCCGGTCGCAGAGATTCGTGCGAAGGTCTTGCCGCTGCTCGAACTCGTGGGTCTGACCGCGCAGATGGATCGTTACCCGTCGCAGATTTCAGGGGGACAGAAGCAGCGCGTGGGCATCGCCCGTGCGCTCGCGAGCGAGCCGCAGGTCCTCCTCTCGGATGAGGCGACGTCGGCGCTCGATCCCGAGACGACGCGTTCGATTCTCGACCTGCTCAAGCGCATCAACCGCGAACTGGGCCTGACCGTCGTATTGATTACGCATCAGATGGAAGTCATCAAGCAGGTGTGCGACCGTGTCGCCGTGCTCGATGCCGGCCGCGTGGTCGAGCACGGTCGCGTCATCGACGTGTTCCTGCGTCCGCGCCACGACGTCACGCGCGCCCTCATCGGCGACGTGATTGCGCAGGAACTGCCGGCGGGCGTTCGTGAGCGAGTCGCGTCGCGCATCGGCAACGGTCACGATCATCTGTATCGACTGGCGTTTTCCGGCGCGGGGGTGGATCAACCGCTGCTCTCCGAGGCGATTCGCCGCTACGAACTCGATTTCAATATCCTGCATGGCCAGATCGACGAGATCCAGGGGCAGGCGTTCGGATCGCTCGCCGTCATGGCGGGCGGCACCCCGGCCCGCGTGGCCGAAGCCATGGCGTTCCTCGCCAGTCAAGGCGTTGTCGTTGAGGAGCTGAGCCATGTGGAGTGAAATGTTCGATCTCTTCGTCTCGTCGTTCTGGGAGACGCTCATCATGGTCGGGATTTCCGGCGTGATCGGTGCCGTCGTCGGCGTGCCGCTGGGGGTCCTGCTTTATTTGACGGACCGCAACGGCGTGTTGCAGAACCTCCCGACCAACCGCATCGTCGGCATCATCGTCAACGCGGTGCGCTCGACGCCGTTCATCATCCTGCTCGTCGCCGTGATTCCCTTCACGCGGCTGATCGTCGGTTCATCGATCGGCACCATGGCGGCCGTGGTGCCGCTCACCATCGCGGCGGCGCCGTTCGTGGCGCGTCTGGTCGAGACGGCATTGCGCGAAGTCGACCGCGGCCTGATCGAAGCGGCGCAGTCGATGGGCGCGACGACCGGCCAGATCGTCACGAAGGTGCTGCTGCCCGAGGCGCTGCCCGGCATCGTGGCCGGATTGACGATCACGTTCGTCAGTCTGGTCGGCTATTCCGCAATGGCCGGCGCGATCGGCGGCGGTGGCCTGGGCGACCTGGGCATCCGATACGGCTATCAGCGCTTCTTGCCGGAGGTCATGATTGCCGTGGTGCTGATCCTGATCGTTTTCGTGCAACTCGTGCAGACATTCGGCGACTGGTTGGTGCGCCGGCTGAGTCATAAGTAACATCCCGCATAACAACGCCGCCGGTGAACCGGCACAACATTCTCACGCGAGGTTTTCCATGCAACGTCGTACGCTCTTCAAGCTGCTGGCCGGTGTCGGTGCCGCTACGGTTTTCGCCACGCAGTTCACCGCCCCTGCCGTCGCCGCCGATGCCGTCACCCTGAAGGTCGGTGTCACGGGTGGCCCGCACGCCCAGATTTTCGACGAGGTGAAGAAGGTCGCGGCCAAAGACGGCCTGAACATCAAAGTCATCGAGTTCAGCGACTACGTGCAGCCGAACGCGGCGCTTTCGTCGGGCGATCTGGACGCAAACAGCTATCAGCACCAACCGTACCTCGACGCTCAAGTCAAGGACCGTGGCTACAAGCTCGAGTCGATCGCCAAGACCGTGATCTTCCCGATGGGCATCTATTCGAAGAAGATCAAGTCGCTGGCCGATCTGAAGTCGGGCGACAAGGTGTCGCTGCCGAACGATCCGACCAACGGCGGCCGCGCGCTGCTGTTGTTGCAAAAGCAAGGGCTGATCAAGCTGCGGGCGGACGCGGGTTTGAAGGCGACGCCGCTCGACGTGGTTGAAAACCCGAAAAAGCTGAAGTTCGTGGAGCTGGACGCCGCCCAACTGCCGCGCTCGCTCGACGACGTCGCTGTGGCTGTCATCAACACCAACTTTGCGATGGAAGCCGGCCTGAACCCGAAGCGTGACTCGATCGCCATCGAAGACGCCAACGGCCCCTACGCCAACGTGCTGGTGATTCGCACGGCCGACAAAAACAAGCCGTGGGTGGCCAAGCTGATCAAGGCCTACCATTCGCCGGAAGTGAAGGCCTTCATCGAAAAGAAGTTCGGCGGCTCGGTCGTGACGGCCTGGTAAGTCGCGGGCGCGCACTCCGGCTGACGGAGCGGCCCCCCGAACAAAACGGCAACGCTTTGCGGCGTTGCCGTTTTTTTGTTCCTGGGCTGGCGAGCGCCGCGCTCTGTGGCAATTCCGACACTGTCACGGTTCTGTCAAATAACGGCGATAGCCTGAGTGCCAAGTAAAAAGGGTGCCTGCGGGCATCGTTACAAGACGCGGATACGGGCCCCAGACCCGCGACCGCACGCGAAGCACGGGGAACGGGCGAGACACGCCATTGGCGCACCGCTTGCCGTCGGTGCGCGGGAACGCGTCCGAAGGATGCCCGCGCAACGTCATGCGGTTGGCGTGATCGGCGGCGCACCGCACCGCACCGAATTACGGAGTCTTAGTTGAACCCTCCCCCGTCTGCCGCGATACGTCCGCCGGCGCGTGTTGCCGAGCTTGCGACATCACACGATGTGAAGTTCGTGCCGCCCCATGCCGCCATGGCGTCTGCCGATCCCGACGAAAACGCGATGCTCGCTGCGCTGTGCGAAGGCATCGGCCTGACCTGCGTGTTCCAGCCGATTCTCGATTTTCGAACGTCGGGCATCGCCGGCTATGAAGGGTTGGTGCGGGGGCCCGCCGGGACCTCGATCCACTCGCCACTGGCGCTGTTCGCCGCAGCACGCCGTCACGGCTTGCTCGGTCCCCTGGAACTGGCGTGCCGCCGCACGGTGTTGCGTGGCTTCGTCGAGCAGGATTTGCCCGAACGCCTGTTTCTGAACATCGGTCCTGTCACTCGGGCACAACCGGGCGGCGGCGTGAGCGAGTCGCTCGGGCTCGATGAGACATTCGCCATGCTCCAGTCGTTTCGCCTCGCTCCCGAGCGCGTGGTGCTCGAACTCACGGAGCATGCGCCTGCACTGGATCTGGCGAGCACGCGCGCCGCGCTCACGGCGTATCGCGCGCAGGGTTTCGAACTCGCGCTAGACGACATGGGGGAGGGCTATGCGAGCTTGAGACTTTGGTCGGAGCTACGGCCCGATTACGTCAAGATCGACCGGCATTTCGTCGACGGCATCGACACCGATATCGTCAAACTCCAGTTCGTGCGATCGATGCGGCAGATCGCGGAGACAAGCGGCACGCGTATGATCGCCGAAGGCATCGAGCATGCCGAAGAGCTGCAGGTGGTGCGCGATCTCGGCATCTTCCTCGGTCAGGGGTATTTCATCGCGCGGCCCGAAGCGCAGCCGCAACGGGCGATTACCTCCAACGTGCGCGACGTCGTGAACGAGCGCCGCGCCTATGTGCATCAACAGCCGAGTCAACTGGGCTCGGGCAACGTGACGTTGGAGCGTATCGCCTCGTACGTGCCGCCCGTCTCGCCCGATACCCGCAGCGAGGATGTCGTGGCGCGTTTCGAGAGCGATCCGGCGCTTGAGGTGCTGCCGGTGGTCGAGCGCGACCGTCCGGTGGG